>JBASTN010000060.1:0-12824 GCA_049274915.1 Solirubrobacterales bacterium | reverse complement strand
GCTTCACTACGTCGTCCCGCGCAACAGCCGCTTCGATGCCGCGACTGGGCGCGCGTTGCTTGCCTTCCGCAAAGTCAACGGACTCAAGCGCATCGAGAGCGCCGGCGGCAAGGTCACGAGCAAGCTCGCCAAGGGCAAGGGTGGCTTCAAGCTGCGCTACCCCAAGGCCGGTCGTCACATCGAGATCAGCATCCGTCGCCAGATCATGGTCTTCGCGGCGAAGGGCCGCGTACTGCGGATCTACCACGTCTCGACCGGTGCGCCGAGCACGCCGACTGTGCGCGGCACCTACCGCGTCTACCGCAAGTCGCCTGGCACCAACGCCAAGGGCATGATCCACAGCAGCTACTTCATCCGCGGCTACGCGATCCACGGTTTCAAGTCCGTGCCGATCTACAACGCGAGTCACGGCTGCATCCGCGTACCGCCGGCCAATGCGATGTCAGTCTTCCGCTGGGTGAAGATGGGCACGCGCGTCGACACTTACTACTAGCGACGTACTCGTACCGGCGTATCTATTAGTCGCGCGACGCCGGCGCAGCGCCGCGCGACCAATAGGCGATTGCGATTACCGGTAACCCGGCGTGTATGCGGTCTCGATCGGAGCGGCACCGCCGAAGCGCGGAGAGCGGCGCGACATCTCCATCCAGTTGGCGAGGAAGTGCCCGCCAAAACCGAACATCAGCATTCCAAGCAAGAACGGGACGACGCGCCTCACCAGAGGTGACTCGCCGGCGACCATGTTCTCGGCAGTGCCTGTCATGCGATCGTTGATTTCATCGATGCGAGCGCGTACTTCCGTGCGCTTGGGATTTACTTCGCGGCCATGAGCGTCACGTACCACCGGTGCATTTGCCACGCCGTTTTGAACGGCTGCGGTCTGCGAAGTTGATGCGGTACTGAGCTCGTCGACTGCGAACATCGTGAAGCTGGCGATCATTACAAGGCACAATGCCTTTGAGACGATTCTGATTGCGGAGGAAATCATTACGCCGTCTTGCTCTTTTCTTATCGGGCCGACTTCCATACCGGCCATTGCAAGGAGTATCCCCTAATCACGGGTTACCGTGGAGTTTTTAAGCGTTTTGGCTGGACGGAAAGACGACCCCTTGCCGCGCGTACGTTTGACAGTCTGCGCGGACAATCGAGTGGTACGCGGATCGGAGCGACTGCTCGCAACCCCGCTCTGGGAGCGGCGGCGCGGGCAGAAAGGTTGGCGTTCTCGGTCGGTTCCTGGCTATTTTGGGCGGTTGAGCGCATGGTCACACTTCGGCATTTTCGGTATATCGCTAAAGCCTCCTGTGGCGATTTTGTGACTGCGCGTCCAGTTGCCGGCGTTATAGACCCCCTTTAGCCCCCTAGGGCCGCGCGACTAGGATGAGTGTCCATGCCCGATGCACGCGAGATCCTGATAGCCCAACTTCGCGAGCACGCATTGGTGATCGGCGAGGTCACGCTGACCAGCGGCAAGACGGCGAAGTACTACGTCGATGCCAAGCGCGCGATTCTTCAGAATCCTGGGTTTGTGGCGCTCGGCGAGCTGGTCGCCGAGCTCGCGCGCCAGGTCGGCGCCACCGCGATCGGCGGCATGACGATGGGAGCAGACCCGGTTGCTTGTGCGGCACTCGCTGCCGGCACGGATGCGAAAGCTTTCTTCGTGCGCAAGGACCGTAAGGAGTACGGCCTTCAGCGCTGGGTCGAGGGACCGCTGCTAACGCCGGGCGAGCGCTGTCTGATTGTCGAGGACGTCGTGACGACCGGCGGATCGACCGTGCAAGCGATCGAGCGGGTGCTTGCCGAGGGCTTCGAGATCGCCGGAGTCTGCAGCGTGCTTGACAGATTGGCCGGTGGGGGCGATGCTATAGCTGCGGCCGCGAATGCGCCATATAAGCCATTCGCGACTATTGATGATGTGTATCCCGACCGACCAGACCGATAGTTAATAGGCGGCGCTTCTGCCGCAGGCGGCTCGAACAGCGAGCTTCTAAGGAATAGAACGAGACGGTTCAGGATGAGCCAGTTCAAGTCAAAAAAAGAGCTCCGGCTCGTGATTGACCAAGTGATCTCCTCGCTGAGCGAGGATGACGTGATCGGTCCGAAGCTGCGCGAGCTGGGTACACCGATGGAGTGCACGTTCAGCGACTTCGACGTGACGGTGAATGTGCGCGCCGGCGAGGATGGCGAATCGAACCTCGTCTGGGTCTGGTCGAAGAAGGTCAAGTGGGAGCCGACAACGCGGATCGAGTGCAAGTCCGAGGTCGCCAACAAGTTTCTTCAGGGCAAACTGCGTGTCGCCGCCGCGCTTGCAATGCGCAAGGTCAAAGTCGGCGGCAGCCTGACGGCGGGGCTGAAGGTCGTGACGATCTGCCACCCGATGTTTGGGCACTACCGCGAGCACATCGAAGAGGACTATCCGCATTTGATGGTCTGAGCGGGGCGGTCGGCCTTGTACGGCGGTTGATGCCCCGAGCTGGAGTCGAACCAGCGGCCTACTCCTTAGGAGGGAGTCGCTCTATCCATCTGAGCTATCGGGGCGCGATTTCAACTCTAACCACGGCCACGCACGCCATCCGGCCGAAGCGGGAGCATCAGACGAACTCGACGACCAGTCCCGCCACGGCGACGATCATCGTCGACCAAACGATCGCGCCGGCTGCGAGCTTGCGGTCTAGCCCGTAGTTGTTGGCCAGCAGGAGATTGTTGACGCCGGTCGCCATCGCGCCTTCGATGATGTAGGCGTCGGGGATCGGCGCGACGGCCTCGTTCATCAGCAACAGGAACCCCGCGACCACGGTCAGTCTGAGTGCCACCGTCACGGCGACGGGCTTGGTAAGACGGGGTGGGAAGCCGAGTTTGTCCTCTTCGCTCTCGCGCGTCATCACGATTCCGACGGCGATGAATCCGAGCGGCAGGATCAGAAAGACAAGCACCCGACTTGCGTCGACGGCGATATCGGGACTCCACGACGCGGGCGCGACCAGAGCGAGCGCCGCTGCCCAGATCAATGGGTTGCGAGTGAAGTAACTCTTGATCCGATCACGCGGATTGTCAGCGACGGTTCCGAACGCGGCGCCGACCGTGAATCCGACGAACAGAAGGAACGGCACCGACACGAGAATGTCGTACGAGACCGCCGTGCCGAGTTGATCGAATCCAAGCGCGGCGCTGACGAACGGATATCCGAGGTACGCCGTGTTTCCCATCAATGCACAGACGATCATCGCGCCGGACTGTGGGCGCGTCAGCTTCAACCACTTCGTCGCGGTGAGGTACACGATCACTGCCAACAGCGCGTTGCCGACAATCGCCAGTCCGAGAGCGGTGCCGATTCGAGCGGTGAACTCGAAGTGGACGAGGTTAAAGAAGAGGACCGGCGGGATCAGAACCCAGAGGATCAAGTCCATGATTCGTTTCGCGCTGATCTCGGCCGGCCGCGGCCGACGATGCGCAAACGTCGCGCCGATAGTCGTCGCGACAATCATCGTGAGGACGATCCAGATCATCGGGACACGATACGCGTGACGCCGCCCCGGCCCTGAACGCGACCCCGTATTCCTACGCGCTTTCGCTCAGAGCCGCGCGCAGCTCGGCGGCGGCCGACTCCGGCGGCACCGAGTTGATGTAGACGCCGGTGCCCTGTTCCATCCCTGCCGGTTGCGACAGCCGTGGCGCAATCTCGATGCGCCAGCCGAACGACTCGGCGTCCGCAGGAGCGGTGCGAACCCAGAGGTTCAGCGGTGGCACGGCGCCGAGCGCGCCTCGCAACGCGGCCAGAGCGGAGTGCAACATGGGCGCACCTCGATGTTCACTCAACTCGAACCGTGGCTCGGCGCGACGTGGCACCACGACCATCCGGTACTGAGTCGGCGAGGCGAACGGAGCGATCAAGGCGGCATCGTCGTCGATCGCGATCAGGCGCTCGCCGCCGCGTACCTCTTCGATCAGCAGATCCTCGGCGAGGCTGCGGCCCTGGGTCTGCTCGAAGTACGCCCGCATTCGCTCGCGTTCACGTGCGATCAGCGCCGGGACAAACGGCAGGACGTATAGCTGCGAGTGGCTGTGTGGGATCGACGCACCGGCGAAGTCGCCTTCGTTTACACAAAGATGCGCGTACGAGACCTCCGGGTTCTCACGATGAACCGCGATCCGCGTCGCCCACGCCTCGACCGTCGCGTTCAATTCCTCAAATGACAGTTCACTCAGCGACCGCACCGACCGAGGTGAATTGACGATCACCTCATGCGCGCCAAACGCCGGTCCCTTCGTCAGCAACTGAGGCATGCCGCGGATCGCGCCGAGAGGATCGGCCGGCGGCCCGGAGCCGGGGTCGAGCGTCCCTGCCTGATGCGGGTCGCGATCCGGTGCGTCCGGATCATCCGCGAACGCCTGGGCCAACGCAGGAAACTTGTTCGGCACGCTCCGCACTCGCCAGCCCGGCGTGTTGGGCGCGCTGCCGTCAGGCCGGTCGGCCCAGACCTCGGGCGGGGTCATCGATTCATTGCCCTCCGCGAACGGATCTTCCGCCGGGTCGATCGGCGGCGGCGTCTCGATCTCCGGTTCCGACCCCGGCCTACCTTCGCGGCCGCCGGCAACCAGCACTCGCAACCCGGTTAGCGGGTCGATCCGAACTTCGGGTGTGGCGAGCGAGTCGTTCACGACCGCGCGCTCAGAGCTAGCGGAACTCGGGAACGTCGGCGACGCCGCGCGGGCCGGGACCGACGTACTTCGCGCTCGGGCGGATCAGGCGGCCGGTGCGCTTCTGCTCGAGAATGTGCGCCGACCATCCTGCCGTACGCGCGCAGGCGAACATCGGCGTGAACAACTCCGGCGGAACCTCGGCGAAGTCGAGCACGACGGCCGACCAAAACTCAACGTTGGTCGCCAACACGCGGTCGGGTTTGCGGGCGTGCAGTTCGGCAAGGGCGGCCTTCTCGAGTGCCTCGGCAACCTCGAAGCGCGGCGACTCGACCTCTTTGGAGGTGCGGCGCAACACACGAGCGCGCGGGTCTTCGGCGCGGTAGACGCGGTGGCCGAAGCCCATCAGGCGGTCGCCGCGGTCGAGGGCTTCCTTGACCCACTTCTCGGCGTCGCCGGAGCGCTCGACTGCGTCGAGCATGTCCAAGACGCGCGACGGGGCTCCGCCGTGAAGCGGTCCACTCAACGCGCCGACTCCGGCGCTCAGGGCGGCCGCGACATCGGCACCCGTCGAGGCGACGATGCGGGCGGTGAAGGTTGAGGCGTTCATGCCGTGCTCGGCGGCGCTGATCCAGTATGCGTCGATCGCCTTGACGTGCTTGGGGTCGGCCTCGCCGCGCCAGCGAACCAAGAAACGTTCGGAAATTGACTGAGCTTTGTCGACGTCGGCCTGAGGGACCGGCGGGTGGCCGATGCCGCGCGCGCTCTGAGCGACGTGCGAGAGCGCCATCACGCTGCTGCGGGCGAGATCGGTGCGCACCAGCTCGTCGCTGATGTCGAGCACCTGCATGAATCCCCACTCCTGCGCGAGGGTGGCCAGCGAGGCCTGCAAGTCAACGCGGGCATCGCCGGTGCGGATCGTCAGCGGATGCTGCTCGGCGGGCGGAAGGCCGGGCTTGAAGGCGCCGTCGACCAGTAGTCCCCAGACCTGTTCGAACGGAACGTGGCCGACGAGGTCTTCGATGTCGACGCCGCGGTAGCGAAGAGCGCCACCTTCGCGGTCGGGTTCGGCGATCTCGGACGCAAATGCGATGACGCCTTCGAGGCCATCTTGGACCTCGGGATGCTGCGTCATGTCAATCGTCGAGCCGTTCATCGAATGCGGGAAATATGGCAGATCCTGCGTGTCATCGACACGTGCGCGGTCCGACTTGCCCGGTCAGCGTTGAAGCGCCTGCTCCTCGATGTCTTTGCGCAGTAGGTCGAGCGTTGGGTACTCACCGATCTTGACCTTGATCAACACGCCTTCCTTGGTGTAGAAGGCCGTCGTCGGGGCACCCTGCACCGGCCGGAGAAGCTTCGAGATCTCAAGCTTGTCGTCGATGTAGCTCGGGTACGGGACTGGCATCTCGGTAAGGAACTCGTCGGCGGCGTCGCGACTGTCCATAAGGTTCACGCCGAGGAACGCCACCTCGCCTCCGAACTGCTTGGCCATCCTCTGGAAGAGCGGGAACTCACGACGGCACGGTCCGCACCACGATCCCCATTTGTTCACGACGATCGGAATTCCGTCGAGCGATTCGATGCGAGCGTCGTACGCGTCGCGCCCTCCACCGAGCAGGTCACCGGCCTGACGAAAGATCGTCGCCAGCCGAGGATCGGCGCCTGTGAGATCGGGTTTGGTCTGCTCGATCGTCTTGAAAGCAGAAGCCGGCTTCGTGTCTTCGCCGCACCCCGCGAGTGCGACACAGAGCAAGACCAACAGACCGCCGCAAAAGAGGCGCCGCATGGCGATACCGAGCGTCTGCGTTCGTGCAGCTGTGTCCACAGGCGTTAAGTCAAGCACCATCTCAGCCGAAAACGACGGTATACTGACTTCAGTTACTTCGTTCCTGGGCACGCGAGGCAGCAGCAACACCGCTTAGCCGACCGCCCCGGGCCATAACTGGCTCTTCCTTTTTAAAGACTCGATCTCCGTAGCTCCTCCGAGCTTGAACCGACTGCGAGCGCGAGTCAACTCGATGCATACGTGCATCGGCATGGAAGTTTCCCACAACACATGACACCCAGCGCCCCGAAGGCCGAAGATATGAAGCGCGTAGAAGAATTCACGCGCGAACCAATGGTTCTAAACGGCGACGATCCCGCCGTCGCACTGGCCCCTGGCACTTTGCGTCGCCGCGCGTTCGACACGGCGCTGGCTGAGATTGAATCCGGCCTCGACGAGGTTTCGCGAGAATGGGCGCGTAAGTACGCGCTGGTGCTGGGTCTCGAACGAGCGATCAGCGATCCCGAGCCGAAACTCGTCGACGGCACGACGCTCAACGCTCATCAGGTAGACGTGCTCAGCGGCACGCTCGCTGCGCTGATGACAGAGGAAGAAGCCGTCTTCGGCGAGGCGCTCTCAGATGGTGTCGAGGAGTTCGAGGACGAGGATTTCGAAGATGACATCGAAGACGTCGTCGATGAGGACGAGGACGAAGACGACGAGGACGATGAGGACGGCATCGACTGGGATGTCTTCGCCGACGATGACAACGACGCCGATGACAGCGACGCCGAAGAAGAAGTCCCCCGTGCCGGCTCGCACGAAAGTTACGTCAGCTCCGACGCCGCCGCATACGACGACGAAGAGCAGCTTCCCGAACAACCCGAAGACCCCAACGCCGCTCGCCGATTCTGGTTTGAGCACGCGACCGGCGCCGGCAAGTCCGTCGCTGCGCTTGGTTTTGTCGAGGCGTCGCGCACCGGCGGAATCCTGATCCTCACCCACCGTCGCAACCTCGTCGACCAGTTCATCGGTGAGCTCGTCGATCGCGGCTACAAGGACCGGCTCTCGCCGCCGATGCTCGGCAGTGACGGTCACAGCAACGGCCCCGTCACCGTCGAGACTTACCAGTGGTTCGTTCGCCACGCCGGCAACATCTCGGACGTCTACTCGATCGTCATCTGCGACGAAGCGCACACCGCGCTTGGTGAGAAGACATCCGCCGCGATCCGCCGCTGGAAGGAGCCGATATTCGTCGGCATGACCGCGACCGGCGCGTTGATTGCGCGCCACGTGACCGACCTCTTCCCGACTCAGACTTCTCGCTTCGACCTGGCCCAGGCCGCTCGTCGCGGAGTGATCGCGCCGTTGCGCTGTGTGCGGATCCCTCCGGGACCGGGCGTGCGCACGATCGCCAACGTGCCGCTCCGCCGAGGCGAGGTCGATCAGGACTTCGACCAGGATGAGCTGGCCAAGTTGCTCGACCAGGCGCCGTTCAACCTGGCGATCGCCGACCTTTACCGAGCGCGTTTTAAGGACATGCCTGGCGTGGTCTACGCCGCCGGCGTCAAGCACGCATATAACGTCGCCGAGGCTTTTCGCGAGATGGGCATCAAGGCGAAGGGCGTGTCGGGCGAAACGCCGAAGCGCGAACTGGCCGAGACTTTGGCTGCGTACGAACGCGGCGAGGTCGACGTGCTGGTCAACGCGCAGCTGCTGGCGGAGGGCTGGAACTCGCCGCGCGCGACGATTTGTATGCACCTCGCTCCAACCGCCTCGAAGCGAATCTATCAACAGCGCGTCGGCCGCGTGACGCGTCGTCACCCCGGCAAAGAGGCCGGCATCGTGATCGACTTCGTCCACCCGGCGACTCCGCACGACGACCCCGTCGTCACTCTGCACTCTCTGCTCGGTCGCGATGTCTACCGCGGTGGCGCGATCGTCGTCGGTCCGGTCCGCCGTGGTCGCGGTCGTCGACTGCGCGTCGAGCGCCGCGTGCTACCCGTTACCCCCGATCCCGAACGTCGCGCACAGATCTTCGAACGTGAGCTCTGGCGGATCAGCGTCTCCAACCTCGATTGGGGCGAGCAGCGCGTCTGGGCTCAGCTGTCGGGTTCGAAGGCGAACGCCAATAACTGGCGCCGCGCCCGCGCGATGATCCAGCACGACCGCACCGGCGAACTGCGCCGACACCTCTTCCTCACGGCGCTTGAGCGCAACAAGCATCGCGCCGTGCGTCTACGCGCGCTGCAGGACCTCGCCAACTCCAAGGATCCCGAGGCCTACGACTACGCCGTCGAGATCATCGGCGGCTGGCAGAAGGACGAGCGCCGCGAGGCGACCAAGCTGATGCTCAAGGCGATCGCCGACAAGAACATCGGCTCGCGTGAGCAGTCGACCGCCTGGATCTGGGCGCTTGCCGGATACACCCGTGAGTTGCACGAGCAGTACGCGGTGCAGCGCTGGCCCGAGACCAAGCGGCTGCTTGGGTTACTGGTGAACTCGTCCGGACCGGCGCACGGGCGCAACGCGCGCCGAATCGTTCAAGAGACACGCAAGCATGATCTTCGATTGGCCGCCGCGATTCTCGCCGCAGCCGTTGCTCACTCGCCTGAGGCCGAAGAGGCGCTGCGCGGTGGCCGTACGCGGCTCGCTCGTAAGCCAGCGGCGCTTGCCCGCGAGCTCGGCCGCAACTTCCCGAAGGCCCGCGGTCGCAAGGGCCGCCGTCGTCGCGGCGAGAAGGGCGAAGGCGGAGGCGGCGGAGGCAAGCAGCGTAAGCGTCAGCAGGGCACGCAGAATGGGGCCGTCAAGGACAAGCTTGTCGAGGGAGCGACGGCGATTCCCGCCGGCGCGGTCGACACTTCGGCGGGCGGCGAAAACGGGAACGCGAATGCGGGTTCCGGTGCTGCGAAGTCAAAGAAGCGCAACAACCGCCGCTCGCGTGGATCGCGTAACGGCCGCGCCGGCGGCGAAGGTCGCGAGAAGCGCGACGCCGCGAACGGCTCCGGCGAGGCGGGCGTGAAGGCCGACGCCGCTGCAAAGTCTGATGCCGCGGCCAACGACTCGGGCTCCGGCGACTCCGGTGCCAACATCGGCGATGCCAGGCCAGCCCGCGCGAAGCGCAGCGGTCGTGACGCGCCCAAGCGTGACTCCAATTCGACCAACGATTCGCAGGATGGCAAGACCCGCACCCGTCGATCAGACCGTCAGAAGCCTCCGGCCGACACAGGCTCCAAGGATTCCGGCAACGGCTCCGACCGCGTCCCGGTACTCGGCAGCTTCGAAGAGCTCACCCGCGGCGACAAGTAGTACCGCCGCCGCGTCTGTCGCTAGAGCTGCGGCTAGCGGTGGAGGGTTAGGTGGACCTCTCCGGCGGTCAGGGTCGCGGCCGACCCGTCAGCGCGGGTGACCAGGAGGTTGCCGTCGTTGTCGACCCCGGAGGCGACTCCCGAGCCGTCGGCCCAGCTGATCTCGCGGCCGTGCAGTGCGTCGCGAGCGCGCCAGGCGGTGACGATCGCATCGGTGCCCGCGGCGAGCCAGTGGTCGAGGCGGGTGAGCAGCACCGACAAAGCATCAACATCTTCCGCGAGACCCAGCGAGTAGGCGGTCGACTGCAGATCCTCCGGCATCGCATCGATCGAGACGCGGGTGTTCAGCCCTATCCCGACGACGATCCACGAGCGATCGGGCGATTGATCGGGTCGCGCCTCGACGAGAATGCCCGAGACTTTGCGTCCTTCGATCCAGACGTCGTTCGGCCATTTGATGCTTGCTTCGACGGCGGCTAGTTGCTCGCACGTCTCGGCCACCGCCAGCGCGGCGGCGAGTGGCGCGAGCTTGTGACTGTCGATGACCGGGCGAACGAGAGCGCTCATCAACAATGCAGTTCCCGCCGGTGCCACCCAGCTACGACCTTGGCGCCCGCGCCCGGCGGTCTGTTCGTCTGCCGTGATCGTGGTGCCGTGTGGCGCGCCGGCCTCGGCGAGCTGCTTGGCGAGCGAGTTGGTCGATTCGCACACCCGCAGATGCAGGTGCGGCAGGCCAAGTGCGTGGTTCATGCCGAGCCGGCCTGCAGGATCTGCACGCTGCTGCCGCGCATGACCTTCAACTCGGCGGCTGCGCTGCCGCCGTTAACCGCGATCGCGGCAGCACCGTTGGCGTCGATGAAGAGCAGCGGCTCGTGTTCGGGAACGTCGGAGTAGGTCGCAACGAACTGCGCTGGGGTGCGCATGCCGCGGCCGGTCTCGATCTCGATCTCCGAACCGACTTCGATTCCAGATTCAGAGAGATCCTTCGCTCGCGCGGCGAGACGAACGTTGCCGAAGTGGTCGATATTGCTGATCTCCGCCCTGACGCCGCCGGCGATCTGGGTTGGGCGCTGCAGCTCGAGCGACAGCAGAACGGACGGGTCGAGTGGTTGGCCAGCGTCGCCGGTCGCCGCGCCGGCGGCGATCCGCGCGCTGACTGGGGCGAAGACATCGCGACCATGAAAGGTGTTTGAAACCGGCTCGATCCGCCACGGCGAGTTACTCAGTTCACTGACCACGGTCGCCCCGCCGGCAGCAGCGATCGCTGGGGCGAGCAGGCCGTTGTCAGGGCCGACAAATGTCAGACCACCGGCTGTGTCGACGGCGACCCCACGACGGTGACTGCCGACGCCCGGGTCGACGACGGCCAACACAACCGCACGGCCCGGCAGAAACGGCGCCGCATCGCTCAATGCGATCGCTCCACCGCGCACGTCCTGGGCGGCGACAGCGTGCGTCAGATCGACGATCTGGATCGCCGGCGACACGCGCTTGATTACTGCGTGACAGGTTCCGACGAAGGGATCGCCGTAGCCGTAGTCGGAAAGAAATACGACGCAGCGACTCATGGACTCCAATCTATCTGGAGGCAAGCTGCAGCAGCGCGTCGGTTAGGCCGTCGAGGTTGTGTTCGGTCGCCTCGACCGACGGTTCGAGACCGTGGTCGCGCAGTGCTGCTGATGTCGTCGGCCCGATCGAAACAAGCGTGCGGCCGACCAGGGGGTCGGCAGATCCGAGCGATTCGATCAGCGAATGCACGGCTGATCCGCTGGCAAACGTAATGAAGTCGGACTCGGTCACCGAGTCGCGCTGGTGGTCGGCGAGCGGTTCGAGGATCGTGTCGTAAAACGCGATCTCGTCAACCTCGGCCCCGCGTTCGCGTAAGCCTTCTCCGAGCACCGGACGGGCGTTGGCGGCGACGGCCAGCAACACGCGTTGACCGTCTAGTGGCTGCTCCGCGAGAAGCTCGAGTAGACCCTCGGCGGTCGATCGCTCAGGGACTAAGTCGGCCTCGATGCCGTGCGCGCGCAGTGCATCGGCCGTCGCTGTGCCCACTGCTGCGAGCTTCGCGTGCCCGAGCGCCCGAGCGTCGTTTCCGTGCCTGCCCAGTGCAGCGAAGAACGCTTCCACCCCGTTGATGCTCGTGAACGCGATCAACTCGAACTCTCCCAAGCGGCCGATCGCGGAATCGACGGCTGCGTCGTTGCGCGCTTCAGTGCGGATCGCGGGCGCCTCGACGACGCGAGCACCGAGCGTCGCGAGTCGCGCGACCAGTTTGCTGGCCTGTGCTCGCGCTCGCGTAACCGCCACGCTTCGTCCGAGCAACGGTCGTTGCTCGAACCACTCGATCCGCGCACGTTCCTTGACGACATCGCCGATCACCGTAAGCGCGGGCGGTCTGATCTCCACGTCGGCGACGAGTCCGGCGATGTCAGACAGTGTGCCGATGACGGTGCGCTGCGAAGTTGTCGTTCCCTGAGCGATCACGGCGACGGGTTCGTCGGCGCGTCGACCGGCCGCGACCAACTGCTCCGAGATCCGCGAAAGATTCTTCACTCCCATGTAAAAGACCAGCGTCCCCGGGAATGCGGCCAGCGCCGCCCAGTCGATCGACGACTCGTCCTTGTCCGGGTTCTCGTGACCGGTGACAAAGGCAACGGCCGCTGCGTGGTCGCGGTGCGTAACCGGCACACCGGCATACGCCGCGGCGGCGACACCGGCCGTCACGCCAGGGACGATCTCAAAAGGAATTCCCGCAGCGGCGAGCGTCGCGGCCTCCTCGCCGCCACGGCCGAACACGAACGGGTCGCCACCCTTCAGCCGCACGACCGACTTGCCCTCGCGTGCCAACTCGACCATCCGCCCTTCGATGTCGGGCTGCAACTTCGAGTCGCCGCTTGGTCCCTTGCCGGCGTACTCGAGGACTGCGTCGGGGCGGGCACCGCTGAGAGCGGTGTCGGGGATCAAACGGTCGTAGAGCACGGCGTCGGCCTCGGCGATCAACTGCAGCGAGCGAGCTGTCATCAGCCCGGCGTCACCCGGCCCGGCACCGACCAAGTAGACCGTGCCAGGGCGCGTCGAAGCGTCGCCGGCCTCGTCGGGGCCGGCCGGGG
>JBASTN010000059.1:0-4414 GCA_049274915.1 Solirubrobacterales bacterium | reverse complement strand
ACATAATTCTTCCCTGAGAGACACTGCTACTCCTCGACCTCATCCTGCAGTATTTCGAGTCGCTTCCTCAGGACCGACGGCGCATGCTCCGCTGGCTTCCGGTTTACATCGCAGCACTCGGGCTCGGGCTTTTTGTTTTTGAAGGGGTAGGTCTTCTCGTGTGGGTGTTCGGCGTGGGTTCGGTATGGGCCATATGGACCTACAGCCCAGTACGTTCGCTTTTCCGTGGAGATCGAAGGTGAGAATCGATCTGGTGACCCTCGTTTCGGGGCGCACGTTGCGGTTCTGATGGCCCCTCGCTGCGGGTAGACGACAAGGTCCTGATCGGCTGGTGGACTTGCTATTTCGCGTGATGCCGAATTCGCTCCTGGATCGCGAGATGAACGTCGATGCCGTTTCGCTCGAGGATATTTGCAACGCGGATAGATCGTTCCGCGTCGGCCTCAGCTCCGAGGGTTAGATAAAGATGGTGAGTGCCAAGCATCTTGTTTAGTTCAATCCGCGAGCTGCGGATCGTGGGGTATGTGCAATCGAGCACTGGCTCGGCAGAGTCATCGCCGACGATAAACAAACGCTGTCCTGTTGCAACGATAAGTCCTCCACGACGTGCAGCATCCGCGCTGCGATCGAGCCATCCAAAGGCTGCAGCTACAACTTGTTCTTCGGGTTGCGGCAGGGCAATCGCATGGTTACGTGCGATTGCTACGCGTCCGCGACTTTGTTTTGCGCGCAGGGCGACCAGATCTCCGGAGCTAGAGCCGTCTGAAAAGCGGAAGATTCCGATCCCGACAAACATGACGACTGCCATTAACGTCAACGCGAGCCAATCACCGAGCCCGACGACAACGGCAAGCGCGCCAATGGCGTTCATGGCGACAAGCGTTGCGGTGAAGATGACGAGACGTCGAATTACGGGCCTGCCGCGGGGCTCGAAGTGCTGACCGAGTCCGTAGTCGACCGACACTCCCCCGAGAGGCCCCTCGGGAGACCCCTGGTACTTATGATCGCAATTTCCGTGTTTCTCCTTGTACAAGCGGTGACGGAATCGCAAAAATGTATCTCTAGGGATCAATCGGCGGCGGGCGGTTCATGACGAAGTCAAAGCGAAAGTGCGGGAAACATTTCATGATAATGACCAAGCCGTCAAGGAAGCGGTCGGGCTTAATGTTGGCCATAGTGCTCGTGGGATTCGTTCTCGGAGATTGGATGCCGGGGGAGAGCTGGCTATTTCTCGTGTGGGCACCGCCCGCAATGCTCTTCGTCATTCTGATTTTCAGACACGAGATCGAACCGGGATTTGTTGTAAACGGCCTATCGCTCCTCTCCGGACGGCGGATCGCCCTAACGCGCCGCGGCCGAGAGCAGATCAACTTTTTCGGGTTAGACCACCATGCTGAACTGACATCGCGCGCTCGCAGGTCGTTCGTAGGGGTAATTGTGTTGGTTCTGATTGTCGTACTGGCCGACGTTCTCGCGTGACAAGTCTCTCAGTCGTGATCGTGCGCTTCGTGAGTGTGCAAGTAGCGTGTTGATTCGCGGCCTCGTCGAACCTCTAGCTCGAATTCGGCCGTGACTCCGCACGGCGAAGACCCCGCCTTCGCGTTTCTCTGAGCGAGGACCAGCTCAAATCGTTCAGGCGTCCGATCTCCTCTGCGGTAGCTTGCACTGGTGACGATTGAGACTCAAACACGCTGGCTTTGTCGGCCCAGCACGAGGCGTAGCGTCGTCGGGATAGTGTGCTTCCTGGCGGTTCTTCTCGCCGTGGGCAGTGCTGGAATGTCGCTCTGGGTAACGTTCGGTGTGGTTCTTCCAGTAACCCTTTACGTTTTGCTTATCTTCAGACTTTCCTCGCGCGACGGACTCGTTGTTAACGGAATATCGTTGCTCGCCAAGAAACCGCTAGCGATCACCCGGTCGCGACGGGACTCGATTCGGACTGAGGCGATTAGTCCTCGCGAACTCGATGAGCTTTCGAAGCGGGTCCGTGCAGCATTCGCAACCACCGGAGGGATCGTCTTGATTGCGATCACCATCGGTTTTTTGGCAAACTAACGGCGCTAGTGCAGTAAGCCACCCCGGTTGAGGCTTTGATGTTCGCGGCGCTCGGCGTTGTGGCGTGGGCCTAAGGGATCAGCCCGAACTGGACCGTCGGGTTCGCGATTGTCTCTGCCGCTGACGGAGCGTAACTGGCGCTGGCAGTGTGACTAACTGCCGGCCTTCGAAAAGTCCGCAGGATCGTCGTCTTCGGACGACGCGGGCGAGGCCTCTGCCGGACCAGGCCGCACGTGCTCGGCTGGCCGCCCCGCACCCCAGGCAGGCGGGCGACGTTCGAGCGGGGCCAAGAACGTCATGCCCAGCGCACCCAGCCAAAAGACCTGGAGTACCGATGCAGGCAGCGGCGCGAACATCGTCGCGACGGCGATCACGATTCCGATGATCCCGAAGAAGCGCGTGACCAAACCGATGCGCTGGCTGTTCATCGCGACCAGCAGGAAGGCGAACGCGAGGCCAACCGTGCCAGCGAGCACCATGCCGGTGACGATGCCGAGCGCAGACGTGCTCATCAGGTCCTCGGCATGCTTGACCGTCTGGACCGGGTCGTTGAAAAAGTCCTTCGCGGCGGAAACCCGCAGCAGGGTGTAGAGCGGCGTCGACAGCGCCAGCAGCAGCGGGCCGGCCAGCGAGAAGATCACGACCATCGACTGCACGCTGGGCCTGCGTGATCGCACCGCGACGGCCATGTGCAACAGCACGGGTGCCATGCAGGCCACGGCGATCGACGCAAGGACGGTGTAGAGGATGAAGCCGTTGCGGTTTGCGTGCAGATGCAGTAGCGCCTCGGCGTCGTCAAGCTTGGTTTTGGTCGTCAATTCGCTGGCGCGAACCACGAATGCGGCGATCGTTGTCAGCGACGCGACGAACGCGAAGATCGCGGCGACCTTGCCGCGAGAGGTCTCGGCGGCAATCTCCTCCGGAGACATCTGGCGGTCGATCACCTCGCGGCGGGCGCCGAATCCGGTCGTTGGCCGTCCGTCTGTTTTGTCGTCTGGCACGCGCCGATCCTATCCGCAGCCCGCCCGCGCGCCGAACGCTCGCCCGAGCGCTGCCATATGCTGGCGCGCATGAACGATTACGCCGTAGCCGTCGTCGGCCGCGATCAACCGGGTATCGCCGCCGCAATCACCCAAGCCCTGCACAGCGCCGGCGCCAACATCGAAGACTCGCGGATGACGATCCTCGGCGGGCAGTTCGCGATCATGATGCTGATCTCACTCGCCTCCGATGCCGATGTCGAAGCGTTGCGCGGCGACCTCGAGACCGTTCGCAGTTCGATGAACCTCGAGGCAGCCGTGCTCAGCGAGATCGAGGAGACCGGCGCCGCCGCGATCCCCGAACCGACCCACGTGCTTACGGTCTACGGAGCCGATCACCCCGGCATCGTCAGCGCTGTCTGCGCCGCCCTCGCCGCTCAGTCGGTCAACATCGACGACCTCGCGACCCGCGTGGTTGGTGCCGAGGACGCTCCGGTCTACACAATGATCTGCGAATTGACGCTGCCCGAAGGGCTTAACCCCGACGTGCTGACAGCCGATCTCGTCCGCGTCGGCGAAGCCCAAGGCGTCGAGGTCGTGCTGCGCGAACTCGACCGGGACTTCCTCTAGCGAGGATCGCCGATGGCGGTCCGCAAGGTTCTGCTTTATCCGGACCCCGTGCTCAAACGGGTCTGCGCGCCTGCGCCGATCGGCGAAGAGCTCGACCGCGTGATCGAAGACCTCACCGACACGATGCGCGACAGCCCTGGCTGTGTCGGGATCGCTGCGCCGCAGATCGGCTATGAGTACCGCGTCGCCGTGATCGATCTGACCGGCCATCGCAAGGCGCCCGAGAATGTCCATGGGTTTTTAGCGCTGGTGGACCCCGAGATCACGGGTGGTGAAGGCAGCGAGGTCGTGCGAGAAGGGTGTCTATCGATTCCGCAGTTGACCGCCAACGTGCGTCGTAAGGCCACTGCGAGCGTGCGTACCCGCGACGGCGACTTCGAGTTTGAGGGGTTCGAGGCACGCTGCGTACTGCACGAGGTCGACCATCTCGACGGCCTGCTGTTTCTCGACCGTGTCGATTCACTGACGCGCGATGTCTTCCCGCGGAAAACGGGCACGCCGAAACCGCAGTGACGCGGATCGCCGGCAGAGTCACCTCGCGCGCGTTGCAGGGGTCGCCCCTGCAACGAAATCGCCGTAGCTAAGCGGTCGGGCTACTTCCCGACCGGCCAGAAGCGGTCGAGGACCTTCAGGGTCATGCCCGTCGGGGAGTGGGTTGCGCTGATCGCACCGATGCGGTTGATCGCCTTCGGGATCACAACGCGCTTGCGCTTGAACATGCCGTCGAGGCCGTCGCGGGCGCAGTCTTCGGC
>JBASTN010000058.1:0-26747 GCA_049274915.1 Solirubrobacterales bacterium | reverse complement strand
TGACCGCCCCAGCCCGGGTTGACGCTCATGCACAATGCGTAGTCCACAGCTTGAGCGACCGCAGCGACCGACTCGACTGGTGTACCGGGATTGAGAACGACGCCCGCCAGCAGGCCCGCGTCGCGGATCTGCCCGATCACGCGGTCGGCGTGTGCAGTGGCCTCGATGTGAAAACTGATCGCGTCGGCGCCGGCTGCGGCAAAGGGTTCGATCTGGCGGTCCGGGTTCTCGATCATCAGGTGGACGTCGAGCACACCCCCTGCGGAATGCACCTGTTGGGCAAGCGCCTCGACGATCAGCGGGCCGATCGTGATCGGGGGCACGAAGTGGCCATCCATGACGTCGACGTGAATCACGCGCGCGCCAGCTTCCATCACGGTCGCAACCTGCTCGCCCAGACGTGCAAAATCGGCGGACAGAATCGAGGGCAGCACCTGAGTGCTGGCGAACAGTTCGCGTGCGCGGTCGCTCATCGCGGTGACTCTAGATCGCCATCAACATCCAGGCACCGCAGCTAGTGCACTGGAGGTCTGAGGTGTGACTCATGCGGGCGATCGTCGCGTGCGAGCCGCAGTCTGGGCAGGCAGAGGTCAACTCGTAGCGGTGCAGACAGTTGACGCAGCGATAGCGCCCCGGCAGGTTGGTCGTCCGCAGCCAGGGCTCGTGACAGTTGGGGCACTCCATGCCGACCTCGTAGGCCGAGGTTGAACTCGCAGGCGAGCTCGGGGCCGGGCCGGGCGCGGGCTCGTGATCGGACGACACGCTCATCCCTTCAGGATCGGGGGTCCGTTGCCACGCAGGTAACTGGCGGCATCCATCGCCTGCTTGCCGGCGGGCTTGACGCTCAGCAGTTCGAGCGAGTGGTCAGCGGTGCCGACGAGCAGGCGTCCGTCGAGCTCAATCGCAGTACCGGGCTCAACGACGTCAACGACCGCGCGTGCTGCTTCGACGCGCAGCGGATCGCCGTCGGTTTCAAACATCGCGCCGATGTGAGGTGTCAGTGCTCGAATCATCTGCTCCAACTCTAGGGCCGAACTCGACCGTGGCTGCAACACACGGTCCTCTTTAACGATCTTCTCGGCGTAAGTCACAGCCTCCTCCCCACCCATCTCACTCTGGTCGGTCCAGTGCACGTCGCCCGCGGCGGCAGAGTCGAGCGCGCGGACAAGCAGTTCGCCGCCAAGCTCGGCCAGTCGCGGCGAGATCGATCCGTAGTTGTCGTCGGGATTAATCGTCACCGGCTGCTGCTCGCAGACCGGGCCCGCGTCTAGCTCTTCGACTAGCCGCATGATCGTCACGCCGGTCTCGGCGTCGCCCGCCGCGATGGCGCGCTCGATCGGAGCGGCACCGCGCCAGCGCGGCAGCAGCGATGGATGGACGTTGAAGTTGGTCACCATCGAGAGCAGAGGCTGCTTGACGATCGCCCCGAACGCGCAGACGACCAGTGCCTCGGGTTTGAGGGCAGAAATCCGTTCGACCGCGTCCGGTTCGTTGACGCTCTCGGGCTGGAAAACCTCGATCGCAAGGGCGCGGGAAGCATCGGCCACTGGCGGGTCCTGCAGCGTCCGCCCGCGACCCTTTGGGCGCGCCGGACGAGTGACCACGAGCGCCGGCTTGTGCGCAGACGTGGAGAGCCTTCGCAACACGGTTGCGGCGAAGTCGGAGGTGCCGAGATAAACCGTGCGCAAAGTTGCCGGTCGCTTCAGCGCGCGCCGGCTAGGCGGCGTAACCGGTGCGCTCTTCGGCTTCGCGCAGGGCGCGCAACGCTTCACGGCGCTGGTCTTTACTCGTGCGATCGAGAATCAACACGCCGTTTAGGTGGTCAAACTCGTGCTGGATGACCCGAGCCTCTAGGCCGGAAGCCTCGATCGTGATTTCGTCGCCATTGACGTCGAGCCCCGTGACGCGAGCGTAAATTGGGCGATCGACGTCGACCTGGATGTTGGCGAGGCTGAGACAGCCCTCTTGTGCGCTCTCGGCGTCCTCGGAGAGGTACTCGACGACCGGATTGGCAAGTACGATCGCCGGCTGATCGCCGACTTGATAGACGAACACGCGACGCGATTTACCGATCTGCGGTGCCGCCAGGCCGATCCCGAACGACTGGTGCATCAGCTCGATCATCCGCTCGGCATCCGCCTTGAAATCCTCGTCGAAGCGCTCGACTGGACGCGTTTCGCTGCGCAGCACCGGATCGCCCCACTGACGCAGCTGGGCAAGCGCCTCGCGGCGAAGCCTCAGCTCGTCCGCAGTCAGACCGGCCTGTTCTAAGGCCTCGTCGTCTGCGATCTGCGCCTGGCTGTCTTGAAGCGGCTCGGCAGCGTGATCGAGTTCTTCGCTCATAAGGGCATGGTAAATGAATCCGCGGTCAGCTGCGAGCAGTCCGCACAAGACAATCTCGTGCGTTGCGAGCTACTGCGGATCGACGTCGACCGAGAACTTGACGCCGCGCCCGGCTACACCGGCGGCGACGCGGTCGACTGCCGCACGAACCTCGTCGACGGCGAGTGCCCGATCGAACGCCTTGATCTCGAGCTGGAACCGCTCAAGCCCTTTGCGCTTAAACAGCGGTGTCGGCCCGAGTAGCCGGCCGTCGGCGATGTCGATTGCTGCCGCGAGCGCATCGGCCGCAGCCATCGCCTCAGCGAGATCGGCCGACAGCGTCTGCAGCTTGATGATGTGACTAAACGGCGGATAGCCGAAGGCCTCACGGCGGGTCAGCTCGTCGGTGACAAAGCCCTCGGCATCGTGCCGGGCCGCGTACCGCAGCGAGCGTGACTCGGGCGCGTTGGTTTGAACCAACACCCTCCCCCCTCGCTTTCCACGGCCGCTGCGTCCGGCGAGTTGCGCGACCAAGGCGAAGGTGCGCTCTTCGGCGCGGAAGTCGGGGAAACGCAGTGTCGCGTCGGCATCGAGCACCAGGCCAAGGGTGACGTCGGGAAAGTCGTGCCCCTTCGCAACCATCTGGGTGCCGATCAGTACACCGGACTGCGCGCTTTCGAAGCGCCCCAGCACACCGGAAACGCCCTCGCCGGCGGCGGTGTCTGCGTCGAGCCTGAAAACCTCGGTCAGTCCACCCAGCGACTGCCGCAGGTCGTACTCGAGTCGTTCAGTGCCGGCGCCGTGACGTGCGACGCTGGTCGACCCGCAGTCCGGGCAGATGTCAGGCACACGCTCTTTGTGCCCGCAGTGATGGCAGCTAATGATCTCGCGCTGCATGTGCAGCACGAGCGTGACGTCGCAGTTCGGGCAGATCCAGGCCCGGCCGCAGTCTTGGCAACTGACGAAGTTGCTCCAGCCGCGACGGTTGAGCAGGACGATCGCCTTCTCCCGGCGAGCGGCAATTTCTGCGAGCGCGGCCGAGGCCTGCGGGTGAAGCGCATTGCCGCGCACCTCAGTCATGTCGAGCAGTTCGACCGGAGGCAGCGCCTGCCCGTCAACGCGTTCGGGCAAAGTGATCCGACGACACGCCAGCCAGCTCTCTGCGCGCGGAGTAGCGCTGCCAGCAAGCAGCACGGCGTCGTCGAGTGCGGCCCGCTGTAGCGCGACTTCGCGAGCGTCATAGCGAGGATCGCCATCTTGTTTGTAGGACGCATCGTGCTCTTCGTCGAGGATGATCAAACCGGGATTGGCGATCGGCGCGAAGATCGCCGAGCGCGGACCGACGCAGATGTCGGCCTCGCCGCGAGAGAGTCTCAACCACTCGTCGTGGCGCTCACCCGCAGTCAACTGTGAGTGCAGAACGGCGACCCGATCGCCGAAGCGGGCGCCGAAGCGGGTCACCACCTGAGGTGTCAGCGCGATTTCGGGGACCATCACGATCACTCCCCGGCCACGAGCGAGTGAGGCTTCCGCGGCCCCAAGGTAAACCTCGGTCTTGCCGCTCCCGGTCACGCCATGCAGCAGTAGGTTTTCGTGACCGCGATCAAGTGCTCCAACGATGTCGTCAAGCGCCGCCCGCTGCGCCGGGGTCGGATTCGGGCGGTCTGGGAGCGCACCGATCGCCTGGTGTCGAGGCGTGCGACGCTGTTCTTGCCGGGCGATCTCGACGAGGCCGCGTGCTTCCAGCCGCCGCAGGCCGGAGATGTCCATGCCGATCAGTTCGCGAGCATGCGCCGTCGGCACTCCGCTGTCGAACTCGCTGAGCTTGGTTAGCGCTGTGCGCTGCGACGGGGTCAGTCGTGCCTCAGCGTCAACGATCGCGTTGGCGCCCGCCGACGTCAACGATGCGACAAAGACCATTTTCGCCCCACTCGCGCGCGCCGCCGCACCAGTACCCGTGCCGGGCGGCGTCACGAGCGAAAGGCCACGAGCCGGTGTCGAGCAGTACTGCTCGGCCACCCACAGACCGAGCTCGACGAGCCGCGGTGGAACTCCCGAGGCCAACGCGCGAATCGGTTCGGCGAGCTTCTCCGGCGGCACATCGCTTTCGCTAGACAGGCCGGTAACGACGCCGAGCACGCGGCGACGTGCGAACGGAACCAGCAGCACGGAGCCGATGACGACGTCCTCGCGCAGCGATTCAGGCAGCTTGTAGTCGAACGGCCCGCGCAGTGCGCGAGCCGTTGTCAACGGTTCAACTTGGGCAATCGCGGTCACGCAGGTCAGCCTACGCGCGCGATCGGAGGCGAGCTATTGCTACGCCCCGACCGCCTCGCCGACACCAGCCGCGTCGCGCAGCAGGTCGGCCTTGTCGGTGTTCTCCCAGGTGAAGTCGCTGTCGTCGCGGCCGAAGTGGCCGTAGGCGGCGGTCTTCTTGTAGATCGGGCGGTGCAGGTCGAGGTACTTGCGGAAGGCGCCCGGGCGGAGGTCGAAGTGCTCAGCGATCAATGCCTGGATCGCGCCACGGCCGACGCGCTCGGTGCCGAAGGTCTCGACCATCACGCTGATCGGCTCGGCCTTGCCGATCGCGTATGCGACCTGAACCTCGGCACGCTCGGCGAGGCCGGCGGCAACGATGTTCTTGGCCACGTAACGCGCGGCGTAGGCGGCGCTGCGGTCGACCTTTGACGGGTCCTTGCCGCTGAAGGCGCCGCCACCGTGACGGCCCATGCCGCCGTAGGTGTCGACGATGATCTTGCGGCCGGTCAGGCCGGCGTCGCCCATCGGGCCGCCGATTACGAAAGTGCCGGTCGGGTTGACGAGGAACTCTGCGAAGAGTGCGTCCTCGTCGTAGAGCTCCTTCGGCAGGATCGGCTTGACGACGTGCTCCCAAAGGTCAGGCTTGATGTCGGCGTCGACCTCTTTGCCGGCCTCGTGCTGCGTGCTGATCAGCAGGCGCTCGATCTGAATCGGCTTGCCGTCTTGGTAACGAACCGAGACCTGAGTCTTGGCGTCCGGGCGGAAGTACGGGACCGTGCCGTCCTTGCGGACCTTGGCGTGACGCTCGGCCAGCTTGTGTGCCAGCGAGATCGGCAGCGGCATCAGCGAAGTCGTCTCGCTTGAGGCGTAACCAAACATCATTCCCTGGTCGCCAGCTCCGGCGACGTGCAGCTGGTCGGCCGAGCCGCCCTCACGCACTTCGATGCCGGTATCGACACCCTGTGCGATGTCGGGCGACTGCTTATCGAGCGTCACCATCACGGCACAGGTGTTGGCGTCAAAGCCCTTGTCAGAGTGGTCGTAACCGATCTCGCGCACTGTCTCGCGGGCGAGCTCTTGGACGTCGAAGTTGGCCGTCGTGCTGATCTCGCCGCCGACCACGATCAGACCTGTCGTGACGAACGTCTCACATGCCACACGGCCATCCGGGTCCTGCTCGAGGACTGCGTCGAGCACGGCATCGCTGATCTGGTCAGCGATCTTGTCGGGGTGGCCTTCGGAGACCGACTCCGAGGTGAAGAGGTACTCGTTGTCTGCAAATTTGTCGATGCTCATCGCTGCTGGGGACTCCGCTTGGTAGCTGGCAATTACAGGCTATACGGGCGCGTGACGCGCCTCGGGGATGAACGCAGGATAGCGGCAACGCTTATCAAATCCCATATCTCATACCGGAATTAGGGGTTTTTGGTCGTGGGGCGGGGCTGTCAGTGCGGCTCGCGCGGCTCCCAGCGGAACTTCCAGGACGCGACGGCGAGTCCGAGCAGGCCCCATGCCGCGACGATCGCCAGATCAGCGAACTTCAGACCGATCCCGGTCGCGTCCGGACTAAACGACTCAAACAGGCAGGCGGCAAGATGCTTGATGGGAAATATCGAGCCGATATTTGCGAGCAGTGATGGCAGCTCGTCGGTTTGACCGAAGACGCCGGAAATGAAATACAGCGGCAGCACGATGACGTTTGCGATCGCTGGTGCCGCCGACTGGCTCGGGATGATCACGGTGATTGCGAACCCGAGCGCGCAGAACGACGCCGCGCCGACGATCGTCGCGATCGCCACGCCGATCAGCCGCGTAGCCGTGATGTCGACGCCGTAGACCAGCATGCCCGCGAGCATGATCACGACCGCGATCAAAACGGCGTTGACGACTGCCGTAGCGGTGCGCGAGCCCACGAAGGCCCAGGTCGGAAGCGGCGTGCCGCGCATCCGCTTGAGGACACCCATCTCGCGTTGAAAGGTGACGCTGATCGCCATATTGACGAGCGTCGCGCTGACGATTCCGAGCGCCATGATCGCCGGCACTAAGTACTGATCGGCGAGCAAGCCGTAGTTCTCATCGCGATCGCCAGCGTCGCCGAAGACCGCGCCAAGCAGGAAAAGAAAAATCAACGGCAGCGCGACCGAGAAGAAAACGGTCGCCGGGTTACGCCAGAAGAGCTTCTGGTCGTAACGAAACTGATGCAGCAACAGTCGTGCGCCGGTCACTGTGTGCCCGCTTCGGGGGGGCCTGTTTCAGGTACCGCGTCAGATACCGCGTCGCCGGGCGCCGCCGTCAATCGCAGGTAGATGTCCTCCAGCGAGGGACGCACCACTTCAAGGTCGTCGAGCGTTGTCGCGTTCTCGATCGCCCAGGTGGTGAGGGTGTTGAGACCGGCGACAACATCATGGGTGGCAATCGTCACGCCCCCCTCCGCGTCAGCACCCGCTCGAAAGTCCGGCGGCAGGTCGGGCGCCGAGAACTTCGCCGGCAACGTAAAGCTGATTCGCGTAGGCATGTCCTCGCGTCCGCCGATCTCATCAGGCGGGCCAAGGGCAACCATCTCGCCACGGGCAAACACGGCTACGCGGTCGGCCAGCTCCTGTGCTTCTTCCATGTAATGCGTGGTCAGGATGATTGTTTTGCCGAGGGTGCGCATCGAGTCGATCGCACTCCAGGCTTCGCGGCGCGCCTCGGGGTCGAAACCGGTCGTCGGCTCGTCGAGGAAGATCAGCTCAGGATCGCCGATCAGCGACAGTGCGACGTCGAGGCGGCGGCGTTGCCCGCCGCTGAGGTGTCCGGCACGTTCGTCGGCCTTGGCGCCGAGACCAGTCAGCTCAATCGTTTCGTCGACGGATCGCGGGGCGCTGTAGTAGCCCGCATACATCTCAAGCGATTCGCGCACCGTCAGTTGGGGCAGTAGTTCGCAGTCCTGCAAAACAATCCCAAGCCGCTCGCGCCACGCGCGGTTCGGCTTGGCAGGATCGAGTCCGAGAACGGACACGTCACCGCCATCGCGGTCGCGGTAGCCCTCGAGAATCTCGACCGTGGTCGTCTTTCCGGCGCCGTTGGGGCCGAGGATCGCGAACACTTCGCCGCGCGCTACGGAAAGGTCGATCCCACGGACGGCCTCGAACTGGCCGTACGACTTGCGCAGTCCTTTGATTTCGATCGCGAGTTCTGACAAAGCGGTTGACGATCCTATGCGAGCGCGCGAAAGCCGTCGTGGCGACCGCTGACCGCGTGTTGCGGCGCCCTAAGGCGGTCAGTCGTCGTAGCGACCTTTTGAGGCCTTGAAGTCGATGATCAGCGGTACGCCGTCCATCTCGTAACGCTCACGCAGCTGGTTCTCGATGAAATAGGCGTAGTCACGAGCGATCTGGCGGCGGCTGTTGACCTGAATCGCGAAACGCGGCGGGCCGTCTTCGAACTGGGTCATGTAATACATCTTCAGTCGTTTCCCGCGCACGCTGGGTGACTGGCGCTGAGCTTGCACGTCGTTGAGAAACTTGTTCAGCTCACGCGTCGGGATTCGACTGCGCGATTTATCCGCCAGCTCAATCGCCTCGCTCAGCAGTTTCTTGACGTTGCGGCCGCTGACAGCGCTGGACGTGACGATCTTCGGGCGCAGTCGCAGCTTGCGCGCGACCCTTGCGCGTTCGTGTTTGAGGTCCATCTCCTCGTGCGGCAAGTCCCACTTGTTGAGCACGACGAGCGTCGCGCATCCTGTTCGCATCGCGAGCTCGGCGACGCGCATGTCCTCTGATGTCATCCCGTCTTGAACGTCGCAGACGATCAGCGCAACGTCGGCGCGCTCGGCGGCCAACTGCGAACGCAGTGACGAAAAGTACTCGAGCTCGTCGGCCTGCTTGCTGCGGCGCCGCAGCCCGGCGGTGTCGATCAGCACGATTGGCCGACCGTCGACCTCGACGCGCGTGTCGATCGAGTCGCGCGTCGTGCCGCTGACCGGCGAGACGATCACGCGCTGTTCGCCGACGATCGCGTTGACCAAGGACGACTTGCCGACGTTCGGACGACCGAGCACCGCGAGGTGAATGACGTTGGGATCCGGTGCGGGAGGAGCCTCTGGCGCGACAGCCGTCAGGCGGTCGAGCAGGTCGCCGGTGCCGAGACCCTGCGTGGCGCTGACGGCGATCGGATCGCCGAAGCCGAGCCGCTGAAACTCGGCGGCCAGCGGAATGTCTTTCGCGCTATCGGTCTTGTTGACGGCGACCACGACAGGAGTGTCGCCGCGGCGCAGAATGTGCGCGAGTTCGTCGTCGCCGGGCCGGTGGCCGGCGCGGCCGTCGACGACCAGCAGCGCGATATCGGCCAACTCAATCGCGGTTTCAGCTTGAAAGCGGATCTGATCCTGAATCATGTCCGGATCTTGCATGTCGATCCCGCCGGTGTCGATGAAGGTCAGTTCGACGCCGTTCCAGTCGGTCTGCAGGGCCTTACGGTCGCGGGTTACGCCGGCGCGCTCGTGTACGACCGCTTCCTTCGACTGAGTGAGGCGGTTGATCAGACTGGATTTGCCGACGTTCGGGTAGCCGACGATCGCGATCGTCGCGTGACGGCGCGCAGGACCTTCAGGCTCTGGCGACTGATCGGCTGCCTGGTCGCGGCCGGAATCGTCCTCGTCGCCCCAGTCGAAATCGTCGTCGACTTCGATCTCGATGACTTCATGTTCGCCCGTATCGCTGATCAACGCACGGCGCTCCGTGCCAGCTCGATGATCCTCGCAACGACCTGGTCGATGTCTAGTGCCGTCGTGTCGACCTGAACTGCGTCGTCGGCGGCCTTCAACGGCGAGTAGTCACGCGTTGCGTCGCGGCGGTCGCGCTCGGCCTGTGCGCCCTGGACTTCGGCGGCATCGAGGCCGAGTTCGTCTGCGCGGCGGCGAGCGCGCTCGCCCTCGTCGGCCGTCAGGAAGATCTTCAGTTCGGCGTCTGGCGCGACCACTGTGCCGATGTCGCGACCTTCGGCGACCCAGTCGCCCTCGCCGAAGAGCAGCTCCCGCTGTTTCTCGACCAGGGCCTCGCGGACGTCCGGCAGCGCGGCGATTTCGCTGGCTCGGGCCGTCACTTCGGGCGCGCGAATCGCGGTCGTTACGTCCTCACCGTCGGCCGTCACATGAGCGCCGAGCCCGATCGTCACGTCGCGCGCGATCGCTACCGGGTCTGCGCCCGCAGCGCTACGTAAGGCGACGACGCGGTACATCGCCCCGCTGTCGAGATAGGTGGCACCCAGCGCGGCTGCGACGGCGCGCGCCACAGTGCTTTTGCCGGCTCCGGCCGGTCCGTCGATCGCGATGATCATGCCATTGAGGGTAGAGACGGCGAAGGTAGAGACGGCGAGGGCAGAGCCCGGCGCGATCGCGGCATCAGCCGCACAACCGTGCCAGATCCTGGCGGAAGGCCGGGTACGAGACTGCGGCCGCCTTCATGTCGATCACATCGACACCCTCTTCGCTGGCGAGACCGGCGACGGCGCCGAGCATTGCCAGCCGGTGGTCGCCGTGCGAATTGATTGTTCCGCCGCGCAGCGAGCCGGTTCCGGTGACGACAAATCCTCCGTCGGTCGCCTCGATCTCTGCGCCTAGCCCGCGTAGGCCGTCAACGACGGCAGTGATCCGATCGGATTCCTTGAAACGCAGCTCCTCGGCACCGGTTACAACGGTCTCGCCTTCGGCGAAACAGCCGAGCAGCGCCACCAACGGGAGTTCATCGATCGCCAGCGGGATCTCGTCGCCTTCAACCGTCGTGCCGACGAGGGTCGTCGCGGCAACGTCGAGGTCTCCGACCGGTTCGAAAGCGGGAATCGATTCGCTCGGCTTCTCGGGGTCGGCGAGCACAACAGCGCCCATCCGCTCGAGGATGCTGAGGATTCCGATTCGGGTGCGATTGAGTCCGACATTCTCGATCAGCAGGCGCGACCCGCGGACCAGCACACCGGCGACGATCATGAACGCGGCCGAGGAAAGATCTCCCGGCACGTCGATCACGCCGAGTTCGAGCTCGTCGACGAGACCATCGACGACGATCGTCGAACCTTCGCGGCGAATCGGCAGTCCAGCGGCGGCGAGCATTCGTTCGGTGTGATCGCGCGAAATCTGCGGTTCGGTGATGCGGGTCGTGCCGCTCGCGGCCATGCCAGCCAGCAAAAGGCAGGACTTGACCTGTGCCGAAGCCACCGGCAGCGTGTAGTCGATGCCGTGCAGCGGCGCCGCCTCGATCGTCAGCGGAGCCGTGCCGTCCGGGCTCGCTTCGATCGCGGCGCCCATTTCGCGCAGCGGGTCGACGACGCGACGCATCGGACGGCGCCCGATGCTTTCGTCGCCATCGAGCACCCAGCGTCCTGAAGGCTGTCCGCAGAGCCACCCCGGGAGCAGGCGGATCAAGGTCCCGCTGTTGCCTACATCGACCGGCTCGGCCGTCTCGAGGGCCCCGCGCAGCCCGACCCCGCGAACCAGCAGATCGCTGCCGCGGCGCTCGACCGCGCCGCCGAGCGCCTGAACCGCACCGAGCGTCGAGTTCGTGTCGTCGGAGTCGAGGTAGTTGCGAATCGTCACCGGCGAGTCGCACATGCCGGCGATCAGCGCCGCGCGATGCGAGATCGACTTATCCGCGGGCGGAGAGATTCTGCCCCGCAAGGGGCCGGATGGTGCGAAATGAGTTGGCATCGCCGGTGATTATGTCCGGGCGACCGGAAAGCCAAGTTCGACGATCAGCGCTTCGGCCTTTTCGGCGGCCTCGCCGCCGCCGACCCAGAGACTGATAGCACCATGGCTCATGTCGGCCGCCGGGTAGAGCGCCATGTCGACGATGTTGACCCCCGCCTTGCCCAATGCGAGCGTGATATTTGCCAACACACCGGGCTGGTTGGGCACCGAGACGCGCAGCTCGATCGACTCGGCACCGACGAGTTCCTCCTCGAGCAAGGTGATGCGGTCGGCGCGGGCGACTTCGTTGAGCGCGACGATCGCGTCGCCGTCGCGACGGTTGAGCGCGTCGCGAAACTCGCCGAGTCGATCGATCACGCTGTCGATCGCAGGGACCAGCGCGTCGTGGTTGCTTAAGTAGATATCGCGCCAGATTTTGCTGTTGGCGCCGGCGACCCTGGTGGCGTCGCGAAATGACGGCCCGACGACGATCGTTCCTTCGCCGCGGCGCAGGGAATCGGCCGCCTGGGTGACGAGCGCGTTAGCGAGCACGTGCGGAAGATGGCTGATGTCGGCGAGCAGGCGATCGTGCGATTCCGCGTCGATCGCATGTGGGCGAGCGCCGAGCGCCGTGATGAAGCGCATCAGGCGCTCCAGGCCCGTACCGATCGTGTTGTCGGTCGGAGTGACGAACCACGTCGAATCGTCGAATAGATCGGCGCGCGCGTGATCGACTCCAGAAGTTTCGGCACCTGCAATCGGGTGGCCGCCGATAAACCGCGGGTCGTCGATCGCCGCGACAATCTCACGCTTAGTCGAGCCGACGTCGGTGACAACCGCGTCAGTGGCGCCGGCAAGCGCCGATTTGGCGTTCTCGGCGAGAGTTCCGACCGGACTGGCCAAGATCACCAGGTCAGCCCCTTCGACTGCGTCTGCGAGATCGCTCGCGGCGCGCGTGATCGCGCCAAGCCTGAGCGCGTTGTCAAGCACGCCGGGGGTCGGGTCGAAGCCGGCAATCTCGGTGACTTCCGGAATCCGTTGCCCCGCCGCGAGGCCGACCGACCCGCCGATCAGGCCGACACCGATCAGCGCGACGCGCAGGTCCTTAGTCGGCTCGTCATTCATCCGCTGCAGCCTATCCGGGGCGATCTGTGCCTCGACCCGCCGCGCCCGCAGTTACTCGGCGATCTCCTTACACGCTCAGGTCAGATGCGCCCGATAACTCGCCCGCGGAAGCCACAGATGGGTGCTCGGCCGACGGCGCGAATGCCAAAAGCCGCAATTTGCGGGATAGTTTGTGCGAAATGAGCGAGAGGTTGACCCTGAAGGGTCAACCGCAGCTGTCAATTGATACAAACTTTCCCGCAGACTGCGAACTTCGCGCGGGCGACGGCGCACGGATGGCAACAGCGCGGCCCGGACGCAGTGACAGATCGGCGCCCGGGAGTGCCGCTGCGCGGGGTCCGGACTAGGCCGAAATAATCTCGGCGGTCTTGCCCGAGATCTCGGCGATGCGGTGGACCTGCTCGGCGTAGGCAGCGAACTCGCTGCCGACAATCGCCTGCGGGCCGTCACAGACAGCGTTTTCTGGGTCCGGGTGTGTCTCGACAACGATTCCGTCGGCGCCGGCCGCCGCTGCTGCCATCGACATCGGCGACACGAGGTCCCGGCGTCCGGCCGCGTGCGACGGGTCGACGATCACCGGCAGGTGGGTCAGTTGCTGCAGGACCGGCACGGCGAGCAAGTCCAGCGTGAAGCGGTAACCGGGCTCGAAAGTGCGGATTCCGCGCTCGCAGAGAATCACGTCTTGGTTGCCCTCTTTGAGGATGTACTCGCTGGCCATCAGCAACTCTTCGATCGTCGCCGACAATCCGCGCTTGAGCAGCACGGCCTTGCCACTGCGACCGACCTCTGAGAGAAGGTTGTAGTTCTGCATGTTGCGCGCGCCGATCTGGATGATGTCGGCGACCTCACAGACCGCGTCGATGTCACGCACGTCCATCAGTTCGGTTGCGATCGGCATGCCGAACTCTTCTTTGGCCTCGCCCAGCAGACGTAGGCCTTCGACACCAAGCCCTTGGAACGAGTACGGCGACGTGCGCGGCTTGTAGGCACCGCCGCGCAGAAACGGAACCCCGGCGTCGCGGCAAACCTCGGCCGCCGCGAACAACTGCTCGCGGCTCTCGACAGTGCAAGGACCGGCGATCAATGCGAAATGTCCGCCGCCGAGCTTGCGCCCCTCGATTTCGATCACCGTTCGCTCGCCCTTCTTGAACTGCAGCGAGCTGAGCTTGTACGGCTTCATGATCGGGACGACGTGGTCGACCCCTTCGGCGAGTTCGAGTCCGGCCTCCTGGACCCGGCTGTCGGCGTCGCCGACGGCCCCGATGACGGTCACAAACTGTCCGCGCGAGACGTGGGCGTTGGCGCCTGCCGTCTCGATGCGGTCGACGACGCCCTGGATCTGCTCCTCCGTCGCGCCTTCTTTCATGACGATCATCATTTGTCTTTGCCTCTGTTCAATTGCTCGTGCATTTAAGTTGCGTGCGTTTACGTCGCTGGAAATACCCGCTGTGCGAGGCTTTCGCTACCAAGTTCGCCCTAAGAGTAGGACTCCCCTGCGCCCTCAGGCAACCAGTGCTGCCAAGGCCGTGACGAAGCGTTCGTTCTCACTGTGTTCGCCGTAGCTGACACGGATAAACCCCTCGGCGCCGAGCGCCGTCCCCGCACGAACAATAATGCCTTGTTTGGCCAATCCCTCTACGACTTTGTCTTCATCGTGTTCGCCAAGCTCGATCCAAGAGAAATTTGCCTGCGTGTCGGCCGTCGAAAAGCCGCGTTCGCGCAGTTCCGTTTCGACCCAGGCGCGTTCGGCCTGGGTCGAGGCGACACGCTGCTTGACGTCGTCGGGGTGATTGAGCGCCTCCGCCGCCGCGGCTTGAGCGACGAGGTTGACGCTAAACGGCTGCCGCACCACATCGACGGTTTGCTTGAACTCGACCGGCGCGAATGCGTAGCCGACGCGCAGCCCGGCCAGACCATAAATCTTTGCGAACGTTCGCGTCACGACGACGTTGTCGCGCTCAATCACCAACGGCAGTAGTGCGTCGCGTTCTCCGCCGTCGACGAACTCGATGTACGCCTCATCAACGATCACGCATACATCGTCGGGAAGCTGATCGACGAACCGCTCGATCTCACCCGGGTCGATGAACGTTCCGGTCGGGTTGTTTGGGTTGCAGAGCACGACAATGCGGGTGCGGTCGGTGACGGCCGCCGCCATCGCCGGCAGGTCGTGCCGGTGGTCCGCGGTCAGCGGCACTTCGACGGCGGTCGCGCCAGTCATTGCCGCGAGGTGCGGATACATCGAGAAAGACGGCCATGCATAGACGATCTCGGCTCCCGGCTCGAGCATCACTTGCGCTGCGGCGAGCAGAATCTCGCAGGAGCCATTGCCCAGCACGACCTGCTCGACCGCCATGTCGTAGGTGACAGCGATCTTTTCGCGCAGCGCCGTTCCGGTCGGATCTGGATAGCGGTTGACGTTGTGACCGGCGGCGGTGATCGCCTCGGCCACGGCCGGGTGCGGCGCGAACGGTGACTCGTTCGACGCGAGCTTCGCGAGCGGCCCACCGAACGCGTAGGTACTGGCGGCCGGGTAGATCGGGATCGCGCCGATCGTTTTGTTGATCTTTAGTGGCATCGCGGTTACTGCGCTGCGGCGAGATCGGTACGCAGCGTGACGGCGTCGCGCAAGTACACGTGACTCGGTGTGTGGTCGCCCGGCGCGTAGTAATGCAGCATCAGGCGGATCGCCCGCGGCAGCGAACCCGGAACCCCGATCTCACGCGAGCACAACAGCGGCACCGTGTTGAGGCCGATGCGCCGCGCGGCGACGGCCGGAAACTGATCGTTGAGGTCATCGGTACAGGTGAAAATGCAGCTGACCAATGCGGCGGGCGTCAAGTTGTTACGGCGCAGCACTTCGACGACGAGCTCTTCGGTCGCGTCAAGAATCTCCTGTTCGGTGTTCTCGGCTGCAGTCGTGGCGCCACGTAGAGCGAAGAGTCGAAGCTCTGGGGACCAGGCAGGCTGCCCGGCATCGGTGGTGGTTTCTGTGCTGTCGTTCACGATTTAGGTGCCCTGGCGGTCGACGGCTTGCTCGTCGACGCCTTGTTTGCGACCGGCTTGCGACCGCGGCGCGGGGCCGGCCGACGCGGCTGCGGGGCCTGGTCTTTGCGTGGTCGTCCAGTCGGCACGTCGGCGACATTCTGCCAAAGCTCTTGTACCTCCTCACGCGAAAGCTTGCGCGCGGTGCCCAGCTTGAGGCGGCCGAGCGGCAGCGACCCGAATGCGATGCGCTCGAGTTCACCGACGTCGCGGCCGATCGCCTCGCACATCCGGCGAATCTGGCGGTTGCGGCCTTCCTTGATGACGATCTCGAACTCGCGGGTGCCGGTCTTGATCACTTCAGCGCGGCGCGTCATGCCGTCCTCGAGCTGAACCCCCCGTTCAAGTTGCGCGAGTTCAGCTTTGCCCAGCGGCGCACCGCGGCGCACGCGCACGCGGTAGGTCTTGGGCACGCCGTAGCGCGGGTGGCTGAGCTTGTTCGCGAGTTCTCCGTCGTTGGTCACAAGCATCAGCCCGCTGCTGTTGGCGTCGAGCCGACCGACCGGATAGAGCCGCTTCTCATTGCCGATCAGGTCGACGACCGTCGTGCGGCCCTCTGGATCGTCGGCGGTAGAAATTACGCCGAGCGGTTTGTGAACCGCGTAGACCACGGTCGGCTCGGTGGCGATTCGATCGCCGTCGACGGTTATCTCGTCGTAGTCGTCGACGTCACGCGCGGGGTCGGTGACAGTCTTTTCGTTGACGGTCACCCGACCGGCGAAGATCAGTTCTTCGGCGGCGCGGCGCGAGGCGATTCCGGCGTGGGCGATGTACTTGGCGAGGCGCATTTCGACCCGTAAGCCTAGGTGCGTCGACCCCCTACCGTTACAAGTGCATGGATCTGCACCTTTTGAACTCGACTCTCGCCGAACTCGGTGAGCCCGCGTACCGCGCCGGCCAGGTCTGGGAATGGACCGCCCGCGGCGTCTCCGACTACGACGAAATGACAAATCTGCCGGCACCGCTGCGTGAGCGACTCAGCGAACTGGTGCCTTTCTCGACACTCGAACTGGTCGACCAGGCCGAGTCGCGCGACGGCACGGTTAAAGCGTTGTTTCACACCCACGACGGCCGCCCGGTTGAAGCGGTGATGATGCGGTATGAAGACGGACGCCGTTCGATCTGCGTGTCGAGCCAGTCTGGCTGTCCGTTGACCTGCAATTTCTGCGCGACCGGCACGATGGCTTTTGGGCGAAATCTGACCGCCAGCGAGATTCTCGACCAGGCACTTTTCTTCCGGCGAATCGAACCGATCGATCACTGCGTCTTTATGGGGATGGGTGAACCGATGATGAACATCGACAACGTGCTCGAGTCATGCGAGAAGCTGCCCGATGTCGGCGTAACCAGCCGACGCACGACCGTCTCGACCGTCGGCTGGCTGCCGGGGCTCGAAAGATTCAACGCGCAGGATCGTCCGATCCGCCTCGCACTCTCGCTGCACGCCGCCGACCCGCAGCTGCGCTCCGAGATCATGCCGGTCAACGACCGCTACCCGCTCGACGACGTGCTGGCGGCCTGTCGCGACCACTGGCGAGAAAACAACCGCAAGGTCTTCATCGAGTACGTGATGCTGGCCGGGGTCAATGACCACACTAAGCATGCCCAGCAGCTCGCCGCGGTGTTGAAGCCCCGCGAGGCGTTCAAAGTGAACTTGATTCCGTATAACCCGACTGGAACCGGTTATGACGGCTCCGGTCGCACGACGATCGGTGCATTTCGCGACACGCTGCTCGCGGCCGGCGTGCCGGCGACGGTCCGGCTGACGCGGGGTCGCGACATAGCGGCGGCCTGTGGCCAACTGGTCGCCGACCGCGAGACGACCGACGCCTCGGCTTAAGCCTGCCGCAGTCACTTACGGCAGCGTTTTGGCGCCCAAAAAAGCTCCGGGCCTATCCATGGCCCGGAGCTATTTCGTGAATCCCGATCCGCGTGGGGGGAGTGCGAATCAAGTCAAACTGGTGAGGTGCAACTGACGCGACTTGCATGACTGGCATCCAGCTCGGTCACTCGCAGCCGCGTCGGCCGCCTAACGAAATCCGATCCCCTTCACCCCGACTCCTTCCGGGGGGTCCCAGATATCGAAACCCTTCGCCCTTTGTATCGGCAGTCAGTCACAGCGGTTAATCCCGATTCCTCGGTATCTTTGGACATTCGTTCGATGAGAGCCCGAAAACCGCATTCCGCTGCGGTCTACGAGGCTGAAAAAAGCGGCGATTGAAGAAGAACTAACCGGCCTGAGGGCTGGCTGCTTCGCGCGCTTCGCCCGCTTTGAGCAGACGTTCACGCAGATCGCGCTCGTCGTCGGGGCTCGGGTCGAACGCCGCGATATCGGGCAGTTTGTCGAGCCCGTCGAGACCGAAAAGGCGGTCAAACAGCTCGGTGGTCTTGAAAATAACGGCACCGAACTTCGAGCGGCCCGCGTCGGCAACGAGGCCACGTTCGAGCAACGTGGTCAACGCCGACTCGGAGCTAACGCCACGAATTCGCGCCACTTCCGGACGCGAAACAGGTTGCAGATAGGCGATCACTGCGAGACACTCGGCCTGGGCCTGGGTCAGCGGCGGGGTGCGCGGCTTGGCGAACAGCCGGCGGGCCGCCGCGTCGGCGCCTGGAGCGCTGGCGAGCGTGTAGCCGCCAGAGATCTTGCGCAGCACGATGCCGCGACCGCCAGCGTTGCAGTCGTCTGCGAGCGCGTCGAGCGCCTGCTCGATCTGCGCCTCGCTCGACTCGCATGCCTCGATTAGTTGCGTGGTCGTCAGCGGCTCGGGCGACAGGAACATCAAAGCTTCGAGCTTCGCGGTGAGGCTCAGGCGATGCGTGTCCGGGACACCTGCGGCGGGATCCGGGATCTCGATCGGCGGGTCTGCTTCGCTCGGCGCAGCGTCTTCGATCGGCGCAGCGTCTTCGATCGGCAGGTCGGTCTCGGGCTGGGCGAGTTCGCTCATGCCGCCTGGCGTCCTTCGACTGCGAAAACATCGATCGGGCCGAATGCCTCGTCTTGCGTCCAGTCGGCTTCGCCGAGCTTGTAGAGCTCAAGCAGCGCCCAGATCGTCAGCGCTTGGGTGAGCCGATCGGTGCCTTCGACGGCCTCATCGAAGTCAAAGTGAGTGGCACGGCGCAACAGGCCGCGGATGTGACCCAGTCGTTGCTCAAGCGTGACCCGCGCAGCCTTCAGGTGCGGCGTGGTCAGCGGCTCGGGCTCGTGCAGCAGCGTGCCGATCGAGCGTGCGAGCAGGTCGGAGTTGTAGACCTTGCCGACGTTCTCGAGACTGGCAGTGCGCAGCGCCTTCGGCAGCGGCGCACTGCGGTAGCGGAACGGCAGTTCGGCGTGGTATCGCTCGCGCAGCCAGCCCGCGAGGCTGTTGAAGCGGTGATACTCGAGCATCCGTGCGAGCAGCTCCTCGGCCGCCTCTTCGGGGCCAAGATCGAGGTCGAGACCTTCGACCTCGTCGCGAGGCAGCATCAGCCGGCTCTTGAGCTCGAGCAAAGCGGCGATCAGCACGACGAACTCGGTGACCGGCTCGAGCTCGATCTCGCCACGCGCTTCGAGAATCTGGACGTAGCCGAGGACGATCTGTGCGAGATCGACCTCGAGCAGATCGATCTCTTCACGCATCACCAGCTCAAGCAATAGGTCGAACGGGCCGTGGAACACCTCAAGATCAAGCTCGAGTGCATTGAAGCGCGGTGTGCCGTCGACAGTTGCGCGGACCGGGGCCTCGTCGTCAAACGCCTCGTCAGCGTCGGCGACGAGAGCGCCGTCGTCATGAATCACGGCGTCATGAACAGCGGCGTCATGAACAGCGGCGTCATGAACAAGATCGCCGCCAACACCGGCACTCGGATCGTCAATCAGACCCGCGTCGACCGCGATCGCCTCATCGACATCAAGCGGTGCAGCGGCCCCCGTTTCCGGCGCAGGTGTGCCTTGTGCGAACGGAAGGTGTGCAAATGGAAGATCGCTCACGAAGTTCAGGCTACAGGCCGCCCAAGACCCATTTTGTCGCGGGCGGCGGCGACAATCGGCCCGGCAATTGCCTGCGCTTTGTCGGCTCCGGCAGCGAGGATCCGCTCGAGTTCGGCCTCGTCGGCGCGCAACTCGGCGTATTTGCCCTGCATAGGGGCTAGATACTCGATCACGCCGTCGGCGACTGCCTGCTTGAACTCGCCGTACCGCGCCTCGCTGAACTCGTTTTCGATGTCTTCCATCGAGACGCCGCGGACAACGGCAAGAATTTCGATCAAGTTGGAAATTCCGGGCTTTTCCGGCGAGCGAACCACGTCGGAGTCGCTGTCGGTGACCGCGCTCTTGAACTTCTTCTCGATCGACTTCGGCTCGTCAAGCACGTAGACGGTGCCGGCTTCGCTGCCGGACGTGGTCGACATCTTGTTCTCTGGGGACTGCAGGTCCATGATCCGGGCACCGACCTCTGGGATCCGCCACTTCGGCACGGTGAACGTCTCGCCGAAGCGGTTGTTGAACTTGTTCGCGATCTCCCGAGCGAGTTCGAGGTGCTGGCGCTGGTCGTCGCCGACGGGCACTAGGTCGGCGCTGTAAGCGAGGATGTCCGCCGCCATCAGCGCCGGGTAGAAAAACAGTCCGGCGCTGACGAGCTCACGTTGTTTGTCGGACTTCTCTTTGAACTGGGTCATGCGATTGAGATCGCCGTGCGAGGTCGCGGTGGCCGCGAGCAGCCAGGTCAGTTCCGTGTGCTGGGGCACGTCGCTCTGGCGAAACAGAATGCAGCGTTCGGGATCGAGGCCTGACGCCAGCAGGATCGCCGCAGTGTCGTAGAGCGTCGAGCGCAGCTCACTCGGGTTATAGGCGACCGTGGTCGCGTGCAGATCTACGACGCAGTAGATCGCCGGATCGCCCTCGTCCTGCAGATGGACGTACTGGCTTATCGCTCCGATGTAGTTGCCGAGGTGCTTACGGCCGGTCGGCTGGATTCCCGAGAAGATGAGCATCGCGGCGATGCTAGTAGTACTCCTCAGTCGCAGCCCGCGCCCGAACGACTAACGCGGTGCTGTACAGCTGGGCCGGTACAGCTGGGCCGGTCAAGACGCGTTCCGAGCTGCAGTCCGCGAACTCATGCGAGATTTCGCTGTCATCCGGCGGTAGTACGTATGCGCCGGGCGGCTAGCTAAGCGCGTCAAGGCCTTGTGTGATGACCGGGTTACGCGCCGCGGCGGCCTCGTCGAGTCGGCGGACCGGCGTTGTGTACGGCGCGTTCTGCACGAATGAAGCGTCGTTCTCGGCCTCCTCGAGAATCTTCTCGAGCGCGTCGACGAAGCCGTCGAGTGTTTCCATCGTCTCGGTCTCGGTCGGCTCGATCATCATCGCCTCGTCAACCAGCAACGGGAAATAGATCGTCGGCGGGTGGTAGCCGAAGTCGAGCAGGCGCTTGGCGATGTCGAGCGCGCGAATGTCGAGCTGTTTCTTGGCCGGCGCGGCAGACAGCACGTATTCGTGTTTTGCGCTGCGGTCGAATTCGACCGGAAGGTACTTGCCGACGCGGCCGGTTTTACCCTTGGCGAGCAGGTAGTTGGCGTTGAGCACGGCCGTCTCTGAGGCCGCCTTGAGGCCCTCTGCGCCCAAAGAGAGGATGTAGGCGTAGCTGCGCACGAATACGCCGAAATTCCCCTGGAAACCGCGCAGGCGACCAATCGACTTGCCTGCGCCATCTGGGCCGGAATCATGGTCGAGATCAAAGCGGCCGTCGCGTTCGACGATCCGCGGCGTCGGCAGGTAGGGCGCGATGCGGTCTGAAACCGCGATCGGACCGCTCCCCGGGCCGCCCCCGCCGTGTGGCTGAGTAAATGATTTGTGCAGGTTGAGGTGGACAATGTCGAAACCCATGTCGCCTGGACGCGAGATGCCCATTACGGCGTTGAGGTTGGCGCCGTCGTAGTAGAGCGTCGCGCCGACCTCGTGCATGATCTCGGCAATTTCTTCGATGTTCTCGTCGAACAGCCCGAGCGTGTTCGGGTTGGTCAACATCAGGCAGGCAACGTCGGTCGTAGCCTTGGCGCGCAGGTCGTCGATGTCGACGCCGCCACGTTCGTTGGTGGCGACCTTGACCGTCTCGTAGCCGGCCATCGTCACCGTCGCCGGATTGGTGCCGTGCGAGGTGTCGGGGGCGAGTACCTGGTGACGGGATTCGCCGCGGTCCTCGTGATAGGCCTTGGTCAGCATCAAGCCGGCGAGTTCGCCGTGCGAGCCCGCGCTCGGCTGCAGCGAGACGTGCGGCAGACCGACGATCTCCGACAGCGAACGCTCGAGGTTGTACATCAGCTCGAGTGCACCCTGCGCACGTTCGGTCGACTGAAGAGGATGCAGACGCGAGAAGCCCGGCAATGCGGCAACGCGCTCGTGCAGCTTCGGGTTGTGCTTCATCGTGCATGAGCCGAGCGGGTAAAAGCCACTGTCGAGATCGAAGTTGCGACGTGAGAGCTTGTTGTAGTGGCGGACGATCTCCGGCTCGGCGATCTCCGGCAAGCGGGGTCCCTTTGCACGGATCGCGGCGGCGGGCAGCAGGTCGCTGAGCTCTCGGTCGGGAACGTCGAGGGCGGGCAGTGCCGCGGCACGGCGACCGGGCTTGGACTTCTCGAAGATCGTGACGGCGCGATCCGCCTGCATCGGCGTCTCGGTGGCGACGGTCATGCGCTTACTCCCAGGGTGCTCTTTTGCGAGGCGACGGCCGAAGCGAGGCGCTCAGCGAGTAGGTCGATCTGATCGCGCGAGCGGCGCTCGGTGATCGCGAGCAACAACCCGTTTTCATGATCCGCGTAGTCGCGGCCAAGTGCGTAGCCGCCGTTGATGCCGTCGAGGGCGAGCTGATCGAGCACGCCGGCGACGGGCGCGTCGAGCGCGACTGCGAACTCGCGCACGACCGGCTTGTCAAATAGCAGTTCCACCCCATCGATCGCGGACAGCCTTTCGCGTGCGTAGGCAGTTCGCTTGATCATCAGTTCACCGAGTTCGACGATGCCTTGGCGGCCGAGCCACGAGAGGTAGATCATGCCGGCCAGCGCGTTGAGCGCCTGGCTCGTGCAGATGTTCGAGGTCGCCTTCTCGCGACGGATGTGCTGTTCGCGCGTCTGCAGCGTCAGCACCCAGCCACGACGGCCGTCGACGTCGACGGTTTCGCCGGCGATGCGACCGGGCATCCGGCGGATCAGTTTCTGGGTCGCAGCGAAGAAACCGAATGACGGGCCACCGAAGTCGAGTCGGTTGCCGAGGGTCTGGCCCTCGCCGACGCAGATGTCGACGCCGAAGTCGCCCGGCGGTGCAAGGATGCCGAGCGTCAGCGGATCGGCGACGCAGACCATCAGGGCGCCGGTCGCCTTGGCGGCCTCGGTCAGCGCACCGAGATCCTCGACGCTGCCGAAGAAGTTAGGGTTCTGGACGAAGACGGCCGCCGTGCGATCGTCGATCGCCTCGGTAATCGCGGCGGCCTCGGTGATGCCCTCGGGCGCAGGCACGACGATCACCTCACCGCCGTAGGGCTTGACGTTCGTCTCAAGCGTCTGGCGGTACTGCGGATTGACCGCTGCCGAGACGACGAAGCGGTCGCGCCCGGTCTCGTTCTTGGCGAGGTAAGCGGCGGCGGCCATTGCGCTGGGGCCCTCGTAGACCGAAGCGTTGGAGACGGCGAGCCCGGTCAGCTCCGCGATCGCCGTCTGGTACTCGAACATCACCTGAAGACCGCCCTGTGAGACCTCGGGCTGGTACGGCGTGTACGGGGTCAGAAACTCGCTGCGCGAAATGATCGAATCGACCAAAGCTGGGACGTAGTGGTCGTACATTCCCGCGCCGACGAACGAAATCTCACGATCGGCGTGGATGTTTTTTTCGGCCAATGCGGCGAGCTGGTCGTAGACCTCGAATTCGGTCTTGCCGGCCGGCAGATCCAGAGCGCGGTTGAGGCGCACGCCTTCGGGGACATCGGCGAACAGATCGTCGATCGACTTCGCGCCGATCGCAGCGAGCATCTGCTTGCGGTCGTCAGAAGTATCCGATGTGTAAGTACTCAAACGCTCAGCCTTTGTGGTTTGGGGGACCTTTGTGGTTTGGGGGAACCGAGACGCGCAAGCAAACCAAGTACTGACGAACCAAATCGATCAGATCCTAAATCGCCATGCCTAGCTTCAGGGGCTTGCGATGCGCGGTTATTGACACCTTAGAAGGTGCTGGCGACGCGGTTTGCTAGCCGACTTCGACCTGCGCCCGGTAGGCGGCGGCGTCCATCAGTTCGTCGATCTCGCCGCGATTGGTCAGTTTGACTTTGACCATCCAACCGGCCTCGTAGGGGTCGTCGTTGATCGTCTCGGGAGCGTCGGAGAGTGCCTCGTTGACCTCGAGAATCTCGCCGGAGAGCGGCGCGATCACTTCGCTTACGGCCTTGACCGACTCGACCTCGCCGTAGGAGGTGTCCTTGGTGATCTGCGCGCCGACGGCGGGCGGCTCAAAGAAGACGATCTCGCCGAGTGCGTCCTGCGCGAACCAGGTGACGCCAAACGTCGCGTTCTCGCCGTCGATCCGCGCCCAGTCGTGCTCGGCGTGGTAGATCAAGTCGTCTGGGTAGTGCTCTTCGGCCACGTCGATGCCTTTCGTAAACGATCGTCAGTTGCTGCGCGAAAGCGCGAATCCTACTTGGCCGCAAACGCCGGTGCCGGTGACACCGGCCGAGCACTGCGAGCGGCCTATTGCGGGCGCTTGTAGAGCGGTTTGGTGTGGACTTCGGCCGGTCGCAGTTTGCCGCGCACGTCGATCTCGAAGCGAGTTCCGGGCTCGCTGTGGGCGACGTCGACATAGGCCATACCGGCGCCGATCTCGAGCGACGGCGACAGCGTGCCGCTGGTCACGACGCCGATTTCGCCACCGTTGAGCACGACGGGATTGCCCTGGCGTGGAATGCCTGGCCCAGTGAAGAGAAATGGGACAAGCTTCTGCACGGGACCCTGATCCTTAACCTTGCGCAGCGCGTCGGCGCCGATGAACCCAGTGTCGAGCGCACAGGCCCACGCGAGACCGGCCTCGATCGGATTGCGATCGAGCGAAAGGTCGTTGCCGTAAAGGTGAAAACAGACTTCCAAGCGCAGCGTGTCGCGGGCGGCTAAGCCGATCGGAGCGACCCCGGCCGCCAACAGAGCGTCCCAGACCGTCGGGGCGTCGGCGGGATCGAGCAACAGCTCGACCCCGTCTTCGCCGGTATAGCCGGTGCCGCAGACCAGTGCCGGCCGGCCGGCAACCTTCGCCTCGACGGCTGCCATGCGCTCCGGTGCGTCGCCCTCGATCAATCCGGCGAGTACGCCGCGAGCGTCGGGGCCCTGCAATGCGAGCATCGCGTACTCGTTGGCGCGATCGATCACGTCGACGTCGAAGTCGCCGGCGTTCTGCGCAAACCACTCGAAGTCGGTTTGGTGATTGGACGCATTGGTCACGGTCAGATACCGCTGCGGGCCAAGTCGGTAGGTGAAGAGATCATCGATCACCCCACCGTCATCGCGACATAAGGTCGAGTACTGGGCGCGGCCGATCTCGATCTTCGTCACGTCGTTACTGACAACATGCTGAAGGAACTCGGTCGCCTGTGGACCGGTTGTCTCGATCTCGCCCATGTGCGAGACATCGAACACACCGGCGGAAGAGCGCACTGCCAAATGCTCGGCGCGAATACCGGCCGGGTACTGAACCGGCATCTCCCAGCCCGCAAACCCGACGAGCTTCGCGCCCGCGGTGACGTGGGCGTCGTAGAGGCTCGTACGCCGTAAGGCGACGGCCTGTTCGACGGATGGGGCAGCGTCACTCATTGCGCGGCGAGACTAGTAGCTGCGCCGTCTACCCCCGGGGCAGCAAGGCACGCCTGCCTGCCCCGTCGATCGCATGCGGCCGGTCGGCGATATTCAAGGGGACTAGTCCCGCAGGAAGTCGGGCACGTCGATGTCGTCGTCGGAGATCTCCAACGATGCACCGGCGACGTCAGACGGTCCGACGTCGCGGCGCGGGCGGCGGCGATCGCGCTCGCGATCACGGTTGCCGAAGTCGGCGCCGCGGGTGCGCTTGTCGAACCCCGTCGCGATCACGGTGACGCGGACCTCTTCGCCCAGCGACTCGTCGATCACCGCACCGAAGATGATGTTCGCGTTCTGGTCGGCGGCGCTGCTGATGATCTCGGCAGCCTCATTGACCTCGAACAATCCGAGCTCACGACCGCCGGTGATGTTCAGCAGGATGCCGGTGGCACCCTCGACGCTTTCTTCGAGCAGCGGCGAACTGATCGCGTTCTTGGCGGATTCGCCTGCGCGACTCTCGCCGCTGGCGGTGCCGATACCCATCAAAGCCGAACCGGCGTCAGACATGATCGTCCGGACGTCGGCGAAGTCGAGATTGATCAGGCCGGGGGTCGTGATCAGGTCGGTGATGCCTTGGACACCCTGGCGCAGCACGTTGTCGGCGTCGCGGAAGGCATCGAGGATCGATGTACGGCGCTCGACGGTCGAGAGCAGGCGCTCGTTCGGGATCACGATCAGCGTGTCAACTTGCTCGCGCAGTCGCTGGATCCCCTCGTCGGCCTGACGCGCACGCTGAGAGCCTTCAAAGCTGAATGGCCGAGTGACGACGCCGACAGTCAGCGCTCCGACTTCTTGCTTGGCGATCTCGGCGATCACCGGGGCGGCGCCGGTTCCGGTGCCTCCGCCCTCGCCCGCTGTCACGAACACGAGGTCGGCACCCTTAAGCGCCTCTTTGATGTCGTCGCGGCTCTCGGCGGCAGCGCCGGCTCCGATCTGCGGATCTGCTCCGGCACCCAAACCCTTGGTCAGGTGCGAGCCAATGTTGAGCTTGACGTCCGCGTCGCACATCTGCAGTGCCTGGGCGTCGGTGTTGACGGCGATGAACTCGACGCCCTTCAACCCGGCGTCGACCATGCGGTTAACGGCGTTGGTGCCGCCGCCGCCGACTCCTACGACCTTGATGACGGCCAGATAACTGCCGGCGTCGGAGCCCGAAGACCCGCTGCCCTGTGATGTGTAATCGAAATCGTTCATTGCCGCCAATGTAACGGCGCTTCAGCGCCAAATATGAGCTCTACAAGGATTCTTGCAGTCCAGAGTCTCAACCTGCACTTGAGGGTCTGTGCATTCTCTAGTAGAGGTTGAGGGTCTGAACGTTAAGCGTTAAGTGGTGAGTTATACACGGTTTTCGACACCGCATGTCACTGTCCCCCGGCGCCAACGCCGCCGGCATTGCCCGGGACGGCAGGTGCAACCGGCTGCGGTTGCGTCACGGCGGGCTGCTGCGTGGTGTCGGGCGCCCCGGCCACACCGG
>JBASTN010000057.1:0-9960 GCA_049274915.1 Solirubrobacterales bacterium | reverse complement strand
CGATCGCCGTCGCCAGCGATGCCTCGCCGGTTCGCGGGTAAGCGCAAATGTCGTATGCCGGGGTGAGCGCGAGACTTTGCCCGTTCCAAAAGGCCGCGTGATTTCGCAGGTGGTCATCTGTGTTGCTACAGACGATGTTGAATGCGACGCGCGCGAAGAGTTCGCGCTGACTCTCGCGGTGGCTCGCGAAGCCCTCTCGCATCTTGGTCGCGAGCAGTTCGTATGACCCATCGAGCTGCGCCGTGTCGGGCAGGCCGAGCATTGTCAGACCCGACACCATCGCGCGCCGAGTTCCTCCGGGGCCGCGATCAAATCGCTCAACGAGAAGCACGTCTTTTCCGAGTGCGCTGGTCAGCTCGGTTCTTGCGACTTCGATTCCGCACCGCGACGCCAGCTGCATCGCGACGAATTCGGCTTTGACGATCGGATATTGATCCGTCGAAGACGAGAACTTCGCGATGAGCTTGCGATCGCCATCGTCGAGCAGCGCCTTAGGGCGTGCGCCTCCGACCGCCGACCCGTAGAGCAACACGTCGGCGAGCTCTTGATTTAGCGGCTCGTCGTCCTCAAGTCGCTGTGCCGCTTCAGCGAGCTCGTCGAGAGCCGCGTGCGAAGCGAGTCTCGGCGCGTAGTTGTCAGCGGTCTCCTGAAACTCGAGCGCGCCGATCCGGTCTGATCCAGATTGCCGGAGGTAGTCGAGCTCGCCCGCCGCGACGTCTGTTCCAAGCTGACGGTCGATCACGCGGCGTCCCCACGAATCCGGAGACGCGTCGGCGATGCAGCCGTGGAGGGCCATGCCCGCCGGATGCTGCGGCTCTCCTGTTAGCGGCAGCTCTGGTTCGAAAATAGAAATCGCGCTGGGATTTGCCAGGTAGCTATTTCCGTATACGAAACCAAACACGCTGCCTTCACGAAACAGCTTGCCCGCGACGATCGGCTCGCTCGCGCCCGGAAGCCAAATCCAGACGAAGAGTTCGTCGGGGTTAGAAGTCATTGCTCACCCGGCGCGATTTGCGAACGCGGCTGGGAAGAAGCGCTAGGCGGCTCTCCAGGCGATTTTGCTCCGCGATGAGCTCTCTTTCGTCGCCGAAAAGCGGCACTCCGGTTAGCGCGGCGGCGTCGAAATACGTGCCGACTGCGACGCTGGGGTCTCCCCGCTCGACCCGCGCCATCGTCTTTGGCGTCACGCCCGCACGGTCAGAGAGTTCAGCTATTGACCAGTGACGATCCGCGCGCGCAGCGCGAATCGACGAACCCATCACTTGAAGGGCGCGCAAGGCGGTTGGGTGGTGAGGAGTTGCCGTCATCGGGAATATAATACCACTAAAACAGCTTTATCGGTAATATTATACTGTTTCTGCGAGACCGGGGTGTGCGGCACCTGCCTTGACGCGCGCGGCCTGCGTGAACTCCCGCTCACCGAGGGCGCGACGCGGTCGACGTTGGAAGTCGCGACCGAGTGGACGCTGTGGGCCGACAAAGTCATCGTTTTCTAGGTTCGTCAGGACCGATTCGTGGACGCGACCATCATCCATCAACGCGCGGTCTGGAAGTCCAGGAGGCCGTGCGGCTGTTTCTGCGCGACGAGCAGGAGATGCGGCCCGTCGGCGCTACCGAAACGCGCTCAGCCCGGTGGCGAGAGTTTCTCGCGGAGACGTTCGTACTCCTCGGCGGAAATCTCGCCGCGCGCCAGCCGGTGCTGGAGAACTTCGAGTGGCGCTGTCTGGTTGGGAGCGCGCGAGGCCGCGGACGACCGGGCGAACCAGATCGCCAGGACGAGAATCGTCGCCCAAAACAGGACCATGATGATCGTCATCACAATCCCCCAGCCGTCGCCGAAGTTGCCGTGCATACGCCAGTTGTTGTCGGCAACCGGCGCGACCAATCCGAGCAAAGTCGTCATGCGGCGATCATAACCGAGCCGAAGCCCGAGTTAGCTGTGACGAACTACTGAGATGTGGCAGGACATAGGAGGCAGCGGTCGCGCCACTTTTCGAACCCGGCCGAGTCGCAGCCTCTGTCACCGGACGCGCTTGTTTCTCGGCTCGTCGAGCGCCGCTCGCCGCGCGGTTGAATCATTGACGAGAACTGCCAATGTATGTACAATGTGTGTACATTGGAACGAGAGGATTTATGGCGGCCACACTCAAGACAAAGCGTCGGCAGCTTCGCATTTCACCCGAAGACGACAAAGTAATCGAAGCTGCGGCCAAGGCTAAGTCACGATCGGTGTCCGCGTATCTCGTTGAATCCGCGCTCGTACGCGCGCAAATGGAAATGGCTGACCGAACGGAGATCACACTTTCACCTTCGGGTTGGAACGCGTTCGTAGCCGCACTCGATCGCGAGCCGGTCGTGAACGAACGACTCGCGGGCGCCGTCCAACGCGCGAAGTCCGCACGTGTCTAAATAGCGGCGTGCCGTTTCGTGAATCGGCCGTTTGTTCGCTTGCCGCAAATGAGGTCGAGTTTCGCAAGACGCACGCCCGGGGATACCTCGGTGAGCATGGCCCGCGAGCAAAGCTCGCGCTGGCTCATATCCATAGCTACCGAGTTGATTCAACCCCCGGACCACAACCCCTCGATCGGCATTGCCCAGACACGATCGTCCAGCCTCAGCGTGTGCTCCCCTGAGTAGAGAACAACGCCGGCCTTGAACCGGCTCCCCAACTTGTCGCGTAAGTATCGAAGGCCCTTGGTACTGGCCCGGTCGACCGTCGCCGCAGATTTCACCTCAACGGCCGCGATGTCACCGGAGACCGATTCGATCACCACATCGACTTCGCGGGCGAGATTGTCTCGATAGAAGTAAAGATGGGTGCGTTGCTCCGACCACGTGCGCTGTTTGACCAACTCCATGACCACGAAAGTTTCAAGCAGCATGCCCGCGATCCCACCCTGGTCGATCGCCGAGTATCGAGCTGCGTCAAGACCGATCAATCCCGCGGCAAGGCCGGTATCGGTCAGAAAAAACTTCGGAGTCTTGACTTGGCGGGAGCCCAGGTTGGCCGACCACGGCCTCAACCGGAAGACCTGATATATCTGCTCGAGAATCGTCAGATGGGCTTTGATGGTCGTGTCATTGAGGTCGAGCTCATTGCCGAGTCGCTGGAAGTTAACCGCACCGCTCGTCCGCGCAGCTAGCAAGCGGAACAACTGCTGTATTCGGGCGGGATCGGTTCTGACGCCACTGATCTCGGGGAGATCGCGACCTATCACCCCCTCCAGATAAGAGTCAAAGAATCCCCCACGGCGCCTGGACGTCGTCAGCAGTCGCGCATCGGGGTAGCCGCCTTCGATGATGCGCTCGGCATGTGCGATGCGTCCTCGAGCAGCGTTCGCAATGTGCGGCACATCTCCGTTCAAGAGCTGGTCGATCAGCGACTCGCGCCGGCCTTCGATCTCTCCTTGCGAGAGCGGCCAAAGATTTACGTATTGGACCCGCCCCGGCAATGCGTCGGCGACGTGCCGACTGGTGACGAGGTTGGCTGAACCCGTGAGCAGGAACTGGCCGGGCGTTTGGGAGTCGGTGTCCAACACCTGCTTGATTGCGAGCATGAGCCCTGGCGCGCGTTGCACCTCGTCGATCACGGCGGGTCGGCGCACACCCGCGATGAATCCAGCCGGATCGCTCAAAGCATTCGCGCGCAGCCCGTCGTCGTCGAGAGTCAAGTATTCCGGCGTCGCATTCGACCATCGAATTTGCTTGGCCAGGGTGCTCTTGCCGGCTTGGCGAGGACCGAGGAGTGCCGCGGCTCTGCTCACCGACAAAATGTCATGAAGCTCGGCTTCGATGTTGCGCGCGATCATGCTTGGAGCCTTTGCGGTCACCTGCGAATTCAGGATTCGCACCTATACCGATTCAGGACTCAAGCCTATACGGATTCAGGACTGACCTACGGACCAAATGGATCGACCGTTCGAGCATGCAACGCTGGCGCTCGGGACAGAATCTGATCAAGCTCAGCCGGGCGGGTCGTCAGGCGCTGCTCAAAGCAGCAGCGTCGGCACCCTCAAATCCCATGAGGCCCGGTGCAGTTCTGGCCAGCTTCGGACAACTGTGGCCTGCTTTGGATACAGCAGTCGCGCCAAGTTTCGAACCCCATGCGCGCTCGTTGATCAACTTCTTGACGGAGCATGATTCGTTTCCGATCCCTTGCCACTTGAACCTCGGGTCTCAGAACGCCAAAACCTCAGCAGCCGCGGCCCTTCGTCTTCACTTCGCGCAGATGCGCGCTCGGGGCCCGCGCCCGCGCTCGCAAACTCCGGACATCGGCCGATCACGATTGACGAACCGCATCGCACGGACGGCGCGGATTGGCTAGCTTGCGCGGAGTGAATGTGCTCAAGCTCGCACACGCCGCCGCGCAGACTGCTTTCCGCGCGGAACGGCGGATCGATCCGATTTATCGCGACCTGTTCGACGACACCTTGCGCGACCCACTGTTCGATCTTGCGCAGCTGATCGTCAACGCCGGGCGGCCGCGTAGGACCGGCCTCGCGATCGCAGAGGAGCGGACCCTGCCGCGCGAAAAGGAGTGCGCCGACAAGATCGTCGCGCTGATGAGCGCGTTTATGCGCGACAACTATCCGCCTGGCGAAGTGCAGCGCGCCGGAAACACGAAGACGTACGGCGTAGTGCGCGGCGAGTTCAAGGTGCTCTCGGGCCTGCCGAGTGAGCTTCGGCACGGCGTTTTCGCCCGCCCGAAGAGCTATCCGGCCTGGGTTCGCTTCGCCGGGCCCGGACCGCTCGCGCCGCCCGATATCAACGACAACGGAGTGCTCAGTTTCGCCATCAAACTGATGGGTGTGCCAGGTCCGAAGCTGAGCCCGGACGAAAAGCAGACTCAGGACTTCCTCGGGATCAGTGCGCCGACGTTCACGACGCCGGACGTCGTGGCAAACGTGGATCTTCAGCGCCAGGTCGGCGCCGGCACCCCGCTCTTCTACTTCCTGGATCCGCGCAAGTCGCACCTGATGGACCTGATCATGCAGGGCCTCTACTCGCGCACTCAATCGAACCCGCTCGAGGCAAGCTATTTCAGCTGCGTGCCCTACCTGCTCGGCGAGGGCCAGGCGATGCAATACTCGCTGCGCCCCAAGTCTGGTCGCCGTACGCGCGCGCCGTTGAATCCGTCCGACAACTACCTTCGCGAAGCGATGGCGAGGACGCTCACGGACAGAAAGGTCGTCTTCGAATTCTGCGTCCAGCTACAGCGCGACCCCGACCGTATGCCGATCGAAAACGCTTCCGTGCGCTGGCCGGAGGATCTCTCTCCTCACGTCCAGGTCGCCGAGCTCGCCCTTCCGGTGCAGCAATTCGATTCGCAGGCGCAGCTCGACTTTGCCGGCAACCTCTCGTTCAACCCGTGGCACGCGATCCCGGAGCACCGGCCGCTCGGCAGTCAGAACCGCGCGCGGCGAGTGATCTATCAGCGGCTCTCCGAGGCGCGCCAACAGATGAATCTCGAGCGGCGCATCGAACCGACCGGGGCCGAGACGTTTGGAGCAAGCCCGAAGAAGAAAAAGAGGCAGAAGAAGCGCGCTAGCGCTGAGCAGACCGTCCGATGAAGCGCAGCGCCCGCAGCCCAGGCAAGAAGAAGTACGCGCCGCCTTGCACGGACACGAATTCGGGCATCTGTTTGACGCGCTTGCGCACCGGCTTGGCCTGAATCGTCAGCGTCCTGCCCGGCGGTCCGATAAGCGGATCCGGGTCGTCGTACAAGTTGGCAAACTTTTCGTTGTTGATCCACGTGTGCTGCACGAACTCGAATTGCCGCGAAAGGTTCGTGCAGAGGCATATGAAGTGCAGTCCGCGAGGATCCGAAGCGCCGTCGGCCGTCGAGCCGTTGGCGCTCAGCGCCTGATTGATCGTGATTGGGGGCCCATAGGCGCGCCCGCGACGAAGCAGGCGATGTCGGCGATTGATCGCGAGCGAGCCCTCGCTGCCGGGATCCGGATCGAGTGAATCGCGCGGGTTCGAGCGGCGGATATGGGCGCCGATCGGGCAGCTGAGGCCGTCGGGATCCATCTCCGCGTAGTTGAAATCGTTCGCCGCTCCGTCGCGGCTGGCCCCAAGCTCCTCGTCGTCTTCCAACGTCGAGAGCACCAAAGGCGCTCCGCTGCGCCAGCGACCGACGATGCGCGCGGCGAGACGATCGCGTTCGGTCGCGTCCGACCCAGACCCGTTGCTGCGTGTTGCGGCGTCGAGGTACTGCCAGAACCCGGGAACGTCCTGACCCAGCTGGCGCATCACCAGGTAGCTGCCGTTGCGGCCAAGGTCGGAGCGTTTGCGGTTCTGGGGATCGGCCGGCAGCTCGTCGGCGCCCGGCTGATCCGCGGCGAGCGTCGGACGATCCGTGTAGAGGCCGTATTCGTTCGTGTACCCGAGCACGAACTCACCGGTCGCGATCGCGCCGTCTCGCTCTTTCTGCAGGCCACGAATGACGGGCTGCGAAATGCCGTCGCGAAAACCGAAGTGCTCGCGATCAGTCAGCGGCGCAGTCTCGAGCGTCCTCACAACGGTGATTCCGCGCGCATTCGTTCCCTTGTCGTATTCCGCTTCGAGCGCTGCGAGGCGGTTCTTCGACGCCGCATAGAGCATCAGCACCGCATCGATGCGCGGGCTCTTCGCCCCGCCCCACTCCCAGTTCGCAGGCGAACGTCCATCCGTGTCGCCGAGCACACGCTGTCGGTGTTCGGCGGTCATTCCGTCGCGAAACTCGAACGAGAACTGGTCGATCAATTTCTTCGGCAACCGCAGCTCGCGCAGCCCCTCGGCAGTGACAGCGAAGTTCACGGCGCTGCGCTTCGGTGTCTCGCCGGCAGCGTTGTTGACTTGTGTGGCGAGTTCGACAAGCCAGCGACCGGCGGCGCGCCGGTCGTCGAAGCGGATCAGCAGGAGCGACGCGAAGCGCAGCTTGCCGTACCCGCGCGCAACGATTCCTTGGATGTCCTCGAGTTCAAGTGCGTCGCTCATATGCGCGCCAGCCACCTTTCGGTTTCTTCTTCGGAAAGATCGCTGCAGAGTCCCGCGCGCACGTGCGCATTGTTGGCAATGTTTGCAGCCGTCAGCTCTGGATACGCCGAGTACCAGACCTCGGGCGGCACCTGACGCCGGCGCAGGAAGTCCTTGAACTCCTGCTCGCGACGCGCGCCGCCGAATATCAATCCGAATGTCCGTGGGTAACCGACGCCGTTGCTGAAGACGGCGTTCAGCCCCCAGGCGACCTTGTCGATGAAGTCGTCCATGTAGCTCTCGAGACTGCCGTCGTAGTTGCTCGCGAAGAGCACGCGGCCGCGATCATCCACGTACGTCCAGCGCGCGAAATGGATCGTCCGCACGCCGGTGAGCGAGCCTCGGTTGAAAATGTTCTTGCTGCCGTAGTCGAGCAGCTTCAGCGCGGTGTTGATCGTCGTCCGGCGAACGAATCCGGGCTTCGCGAACCCGACCGCGCTGAACTGGTTGTGCGCAGCGCGATCCTCGAGCTTCGCGAGCTCGCGAATGTGCCTGTCGTCCGGCTTTTCGTGGTCGACCGGATCGGTGAGCTCACGCGCGAACAGTGCCGTCGCCCAGAGCGGCAGCGCCGGCACGACGAACGGTGCGAGCGCGAGCAGTCCGACCGGCAACGCCAACATGCCCGGCAGCTGTCGCGCCAGGTCGGTGATGCCAGGCTCCTCGAGCGGCTCGCGGGCCCAGTCGAAGTCCGGCCGCGTATTGACGAAATCCTGGATCGCTCCGCGGATTTTCGTGGGTTCAAGACCCTCCCAATCGCCGGCCGATTCGTCCACGAATCCGGCTATCTCTTCGTGCAGCCGGCGCTCTTCCTGGACCTGCTCGAGCGTCCGGCCGACCGTGTTCACATACGCCGCGCTCGGTTCGACCTCATGCTCCTGGAGCCAGGCCAGCCGCAGTTCGTCGCGGGGTGACGAAGTGCTTCGCTTCGAGTAGCCCTCGCAATTGCCGAACAGGCGGTCGAGCCCAGCACCGCCAAAGCTGAGCAGATCGTCGAAGTGCTGGGCGCGCGGCTCGTCGATGTCGGCGAGATAGACGAGCTTCGCGGGGATCGGCTGCTCATCGAGATCCAGTGCTTCCGGCAGGAGGATGAAGCGCGCGAAGTGCGTCGTCGAGAACCGCCCGAACGGAATCAGCGAATTGCCGGCCGGATCGCCAGCCATCGTTGTCAGCTCGGCGCGAAGCGCGGCAACCCGATCGCGCCTGACATCGCCGATGATTGTCACTGCGAGTTGCCGCCGCATCTCTACCCCTGCCCCCTGCGCGCCTGCTTCGGGAAGTAGAGCGAGAAGTCGATCGTTTTGCGCCCCGACCAGTAGACGACTCCCAGGTAAAGGCCCGGCGCCACTTCGCGAATCTCGTCGCGAATCCAGTGCGTCAGCGGCGACGACCGCTTGTAGTCGAGCACGATCACCGGCTTGCCGTCGAAGCGGCTGGTGCCCATGTAGACCTTCGCGCGCAACGCGCGAATCTCGATCGGAAGGATCCGATTCTTCAAATCGCGTCCGGCGGGATTGAAGACTTTTCCGCGCCACGCGATTCTCGCAAGCTCGGCAACCTGTTTGGAGATTCCCGAGCCAGCCGCGAGCACGACCATCCCGTCGGACTCGCCGACCGGGATTTCGCCGCATGGACTCTTCGTGAACAGGTCATCCAATTGCTTCTGCGACATGGCCAACAAAGACTGCTGGCTGATCGGCTTCTGCTTCTTTCTCGCCTTGTTGCCCGGCTTCGGCCGGGTGCGCGTGTTGGTGTTGGCTTCCACCCGAGATCAACTCCTGTCAGCAATCAGTTTCGCCACGCCGCGCTCCGCGAGCGCGGTGATCGTTTTCGAAGGGTTGGCGCCGAGCGCCGTCGGAACGATCGATCCGTCGAGCACGCGCAGGCCGTCCTCGTAGCCGTAAGCGCGCCCGTAGGAGTCGACGACCCCGTCATGCCGGGAATCGGCCATTGGGCAGCCGCCCAGCGGATGCGCGATCAGATATTTGCCCAACGGTCCGTTCTCGAGCGAGAAAACCGCGCGCCCGCCGACGCTCTCGGCGATGTCTTCGAGTGTCTCGTTCATGCGGTTGTACAGCAGCCTGTCGCGCTTTGGGTTGAGATCGATGTCGAGTTCGCCGAAGCGCGACAGGCTCATCCTGCCGGGCGACGTGTCGCGGCCCATGAACAGAAAAGTCAATGCGTCCTCGATGTCGTCCTCGGGCTCCTTTCGCAGCGCCACCGAATTCGGAGTCACGCTGCGGTCGCTCAGGCCGCCGCGAGTGACTTCCTGCTTCGCGCGCAGCACGACGCGCTTCCAGCCGGTGATCGCGGTCGCCCCGCGCAGCGCGTCGAGCAGCCCCATGTATGCCGGCGGCAACCCGAGATCCTCGATCAGAAACGCGCGATCGTCCCAGAAATCCATCGCGCTGGTAATCGACGGTCCGTGGTCGACGGCCGCGTTCTTGGTGCCTTTGGCCTGCGGATCGAAGATCGCGCCGAGTGCGTTCCCGTTCGCCGAGAAGCGGCTGCCCAGAGTCTCGGAGAGCGCCGGGAGGTTCTTCTTGTTCTTCAGCAACAGCCGGGTCGAGCCGAGCGTTCCGGCGCCGAGCACGACGGTGTGAGCGTGCATCCGGCCGGTTGTGCGGTATTGCAGGTCGCGGTAGGTCACGGTCCACATGCCGCCGGACCGCGCCGGCGGGATGATCTCCCGGACTTCGTGCAGTGGGTAGATGTCCGAGCCGAGATTCTCGGCGCGAGCGATGTAGGAGATGTCAACGGAATTCTTCGCGTGGCGCGGGCAGCCGGTGACGCAGCGGCCGAGGTTCGTGCAGCCGTCCTGCGGCACCCCGCTCATCGGATGGTTGCGCTCCTCGCCGAAATGCACGGCGATCGGAGCGCGCCATGCCTCGCGGCCGGCGCGCCTGCCCGCCGCTGCGAAGGCGCGAACCTTGTCGAGCTTCGGGT
>JBASTN010000056.1:0-13875 GCA_049274915.1 Solirubrobacterales bacterium | reverse complement strand
CTCCATCGATCCGTCGCCGCGAACATCGATACCGCCGCGCCGACGCGGGCGCAACAGGCCCTGCGACTCGCTGATCTCGATGCGGCCGTGTACCTGTTCGATCGGCTCAAATGTCTTGGTCAATGCGTTGACCGGGCGTGCAGTTGAGCTCGCGTTGCCCGACAGCTGCTCTGCGTGCAGCTCGACGGCGAGAAACAACTCATCGATCGACTCGCTGCGCACGCGCGAGACTCGCGCGCCCTCACGGACGGTCGAACCGAAGCGTGCCATCCGGCGACGAACCGCAGTCGGACTAACGACCCAGAGCCGACAAGTCAGACCGCAGGTCGCGCTCGCGGTGACCGGTGTAGATCTGGCGCGGGCGGGCGATCTTCGTCTCGGGGTCGTCGAGCATCTCGAGCCACTGGGCGATCCAGCCCGACGTCCGCGGGATCGCGAAGATCACGGTGAACATCGCGCGCGGGATGTTCAGCGCCTCGTAGATCAAGCCGCTGTAGAAGTCGACGTTCGGGTAGAGCTTGCGTGACGTGAAGTAGTCGTCGTCGAGCGCACGCTTCTCGAGTTCAACGGCGACTTCGAGCAGCGGGTTGCCACCGCCGCCGGTCACCTCGAGCACCTCGTCGACGTGCTTCTTGATGATCTTCGCGCGCGGGTCGTAGTTCTTGTAGACGCGGTGACCGAAGCCCATCAGTTTCTCGTTGCCGGCCTTGACGCCTTCGAGGAATGACGGCACGTTGTCAACCGAACCGACCCGCGTGAGCATGCGCAGAACGGCCTCGTTGGCCCCGCCGTGAAGCGGGCCGTAGAGCGCGGCGACGCCGGCCGCAACAGCGGAGTACGGGTCGACTTGCGACGAACCGACCGCCCGCACCGCTGCGGTTGAGCAGTTCTGCTCGTGATCAGCGTGCAGGATGAACAACGTGTCGAGTGCCTTCGACAGGCGCGGGTCCGGCTCGTACTTGAGCTCGGTCATCTTGAAAAGAGTGCCGAGGAAGTTGCCGGCGTAGTCGAGGTCATTGTCGGGGTAGACGTAAGGCATCCCCTGGCTGTGGCGGTAGGCGAACGCCGCAAGCGTCGGCATCTTGGCGATCAAGCGAATCGCGGCCATGCGGCGCTCTTCGGGATCGTCGATGTTTTTGGCGTCGGGGTAGAACGTTGAAAGCGCACCGACTGTGGCCAGCAGCATGCCCATCGGGTGGGCGTCGTAACGAAATCCCTCGACAAACTTCTTCAGGTTCTCGTGGACGAACGTGTGCATCGTGATCTCGTGAGTCCACTCGGCCAGTTGGTCGGTGGTTGGCAGGTCGCCGTGGATCAGCAGGTAGGCGACCTCGAGGTAACTGGAGTGCTCGCAGAGATCCTCGATCGGATAGCCGCGGTGTTCGAGGATGCCGCGATCGCCATCGATGTAAGTGATCGAGCTGCGACACGACGCGGTGTTGAGGAACGCCGGGTCATAGGACATCAAGCCGAAGTCTTCGGGATCGCTCTTGAACTCACGAAGCACGGACGCGCGGACTGTGCCGTCCTCGATCGGCAGCTCGCGCGAGTCGCCGGTGCGGCTGTCGGTGAGGGTGACGGTCTGCCGGTCTGCCCCGGCGTCGCCGGGTTCGACCTGCTCGGGCGCGGCTACTGATACCTGGTCATCGGACATGCCTGCTGGCTCCTTATAGGGATGCACCTGCTGCGTGCTTCTGCGGGACTGAGTCTCGTCTTGTAGACCCATGAGATTATGAGCAAATCAAGGAAAGTCATGCGTCGACATGCGGCAAAACTTCGCCGCCAGTTCTCGTACAACCGGACTACCTAATTTGAGTATCGCTAGATTGTGTGTATATGACAGCGGATTTGCGTAGCGGTAATGCCTCAGGAGACGGACGGATTCTGGTAATTGACCGAATCCTCAGTGTGACCGGTCAAGAAGCCGAGCGCGTCGGCCCCGATCGCATCCGGATGGGCGAGGTCGCAGCCCGCGCCGGCGTGTCGCGCGCGAGCCTCTACCGCTACTTCGCCAACAAGGACGAATTGATCCAGGCGTACACGATGCGTGAGTTCGATCAACTGTTCGCGCAGATCGACGAGGCGATGGCCCCGTTCGACACTTTTGAGGACAGGCTCAGCGCGGCGTTTGGCTACGCGATCCCGGCGATGCGATCACACCCGGTGTTCATTTCGGTTCTCGATCTGGCCGAGCGCCAGATCATGCGGATGACGCTGCAGTCGGGCGATGTGCTCGGCCACGCGCGCGACCTCGTGCTCGAACGCCTCAATCGTGCAGTGCGCGAAGGCCGTATCCAGCTCGACCAGTTCGACGCAGCAGTTAGCGGCGAGCTGATGGCACGGTTCCTGATTTCGCTTCTCTCGACGCCCGAGAGCATCGCCCGTCTCGACACCGATCAAGACGCACGCGAGTTCGCCAACCGCTACCTCTTGCCGCTGATTTCCGGACTCCGAAGTCGAAGTAACTGAGCCGAGCGGCAAGCCGGCCTAAAAATACAGAAGGCGGCCCGACACGAGGCCGGACCGCCGACTGAGATTCAAGGGAGAAGAGCGACGTCGAGCCGCACTCCAGTGCCAGATAACGGCAAATATGGACAAAACCTTTAGCGATCCTGCGAATTTACAGTCCGAAAAAGACTGAATCTACCCACCAGTAGGTAGAAAATTAGATTACTTTGGTTACTTAGCAGTAACCGAAGCCGTCTCGGCTTTTTCGGCTTCGCCGGAGTCGCCACCCTCTACCTCTTCGCCGCCCCTGCCCTCGTGCTCAAGGCGCTTCTCCTCCTCAAGGTGGTCGAGATGCTCTTCGCCGCCGATCCAGACGGTTGTGAAGGTCGCCACTGCAAAGATCAGTGCGAGCAAGATCATCGGGACATAGAGCTTGCCTGGAAAGTCGGTCTGGTCCTTGCGCACCCAGATCGCGTAGGCCGAGATCAGAGCCGCCGAGCCGCCGAATACGCAGGCGAGGATGTAGTAGGCATTCATCATTTGGGCGCCAATACTACTCGCCGCTAACAGCGGGTTCGGGAGCGTGCGCCGGCGGCGCGTCCTCGTGCCCGACATCGCCGCGTCGAACGTGGCGCCAACCGCGCTTAGGGCCGTCGTGCGGACCGCGTGTGCGCGGACCGGGATCGAACCGAACACCACCGCCGCCACCTTCGGCCTCGCCGATCACCTGCTCGCCGCCACGCTGAATGACGCGCCACAAGTAGACACACAACCCGATCACGGGAAGCTTGAGAATTACACCGAGAAAGATCCAGAACGCGATTTGCACAGAAGCGATTTTACCGCTCCCGGCTCGCGAGCGTCAGCGGTAGCTGACGGCGACTTCTTCGAAGTGGGTGATCTGCTTGAAGCCCGCGAAGCGCTCGCTGATCTCGTCGCCGGTCAACGCACGCACGCGCTCAGTGCCGAAGTTCTCGACGTTGAACGAGGCCATCGTCGATCCGTAGGTCATCGCACGACGGAACGCGTCGGCGTCGAGGTCGTTGCCCTCGTCGAGGTGCTGTGCGACGTAGCCGAGGAAACCGCCTGCAAACGAGTCGCCTGCGCCGGTCGGGTCGACAACATCCTCGAGCGGGTAAGCCGGCAGCGCAAAGAAGCCGTCCTTCGAGAACAGCGCGGCGCCGTACTCGCCCTGCTTGGCAATTACCAGGCGTGGGCCGAGCTCAAGCAGCTCGCGGGCGGCCTTGACGAGGTTGGATGATCCGGTCAACATGCGGATCTCTGCGTCGTTCATGAAAACTGCGTCGACCAGCTTGATCGTCTCGATCAACGAGTCCTTGGCGATATCGATCCAGAGGTTCATCGAATCCAGCGCGACGAACTTGGCGTCTTCACACTGCAGGCGAACGGCACGCTGAAGGTCGGGCTGGATGTTGGCGAGGAACAGCACGTCGGCGTTTCGCGCGGCATCGTTGAGCTTCGGTTCGAACTCGCCGAAGACGTTGAGCTGCGTGTCGTCGGTGTGCGCCTGGTTTAGGTCGTACTCGTAGTGACCGCGCCAGAAAAAGGTCTTGCCGCCTGCGATCTTCTCGATCCCGGAGGTGTCGATACCGCGGCCTTCGAGGATCGCGTACTCCTCCGGGCCGAAGTCGTCGCCGACCGGACCGACGAGGTTGACGTCGGTGAAAAAGCTCGACGCGAGCGAAAAGTGCACGGCCGAACCGCCGAGCATGCGCTCGCGTTCGCCGAAAGGCGTCTTTACCGCGTCAAACGCGATTGATCCAACTACAGCCAGACTCATCGGCGCGAGAGCGTAGCGCGGCTTCTGATCGCTAGCTCAATGTGCAGTAGCCTCACAAGCAATGACGACATTCAAAGAATTAGGTCTCTCCGTTCCGTTCCTGGACGCTCTGGAGAAGGTCGGATACACCGACCCCACCCCAATCCAGGAACAGGCAATCCCCGAGCTGCTCAAGGGCGCCGACGTAATCGGCCAGGCCCAGACGGGCACCGGCAAGACAGCGGCCTTCGGGCTCCCGATGCTTCAGTCGCTAGACCCCGAGCGCCGTGAGGTCCAGGGCTTGGTCCTGACGCCGACGCGCGAACTTTGCATCCAGGTCGCTCAGGCGCTGCGCGCTTACGGCGCGGTCCGTGGTCTCGACGTGCTGGCAACGTTCGGCGGTGCGCCGATTCGCCAACAAATGGACCGACTGAAGGCCGGCCCGCAGGTTGTGGTCGGAACAGTCGGCCGCGTGCTCGACCTTCACTCCCGCCACTCGCTGATGTTTCACGACGCGCGCTTCGTCGTGCTCGATGAGGCCGACGAGATGCTCGACCTCGGTTTCCTCGAAGACGTCGAAACGATTTTGAAGAAGTGCCCGCGCGGTCGCCAGACAGCGCTTTTCTCAGCGACGATGCCGGCGGCGATCGCCAAGCTCGCCGAGAACCACCTGCACGATCCGGTCGTGATCAAGGTCAAGGCGCCGACACTGACGATCGACACCGTGGAGCACTTCCAGGTCGCAGCGGCACGAAACGACAAGACCGACGCTCTGGCCGAGGTGCTCAAGGCGGAGCGGCCGCAACAGGCGATCGTCTTCGTGCGCACGAAGATCGGCGTCGACCGACTCGCACGCGATCTCGACCGCCGGTCACCGGGCCTTCGCGTCCGCGCGCTGCACGGCGACATGTCGCAGGGATCGCGCGACGGCGTGATGATCAGCTTCAAGGAAGGCCGTGTGCCGGTGCTTGTTGCGACCGACATCGCCGCCCGTGGTCTCGACGTTCAAAACGTCACCCACGTAATCAACTACGACCTGCCGAACTCGGCCGAGATCTACACCCACCGCATCGGCCGCACCGGCCGGGCCGGTCGTGGCGGTCGCGCGATCACGCTGGTCGAGGCGCGTGACAAAGAGGACATGGCCGCGATCGAGAAGCACATCAACGTTGCGATCCCGCAGTGGTCGCCCGGCGTTGTCGCCACCGGCAGCGCTGTGTCGTCGGCCAAGACCGGTGCCAAGGCCGAAGGTGCCGAGCGCACCGATGTGCCGAAGGACGCCGTGCCGAAGGACGGCGTGCCGAAGGACGGCGCAACTGCGGATGCTGACAAAAAAGCAAAGTCGGAATCGAGTGCGCCTGACAAGACCGACGAGAAGACCGATGACCGCGTCGAGGGTTCACTGAAGGATGCCGTTAAGGATGGACCCCAGTCGACGAGCCAGTCGACGAGCCAGTCGACCAGCCCGACCACCGGTGCGGATCTGCTGAAGGACTCGGTCAAAAGTCGCTCCGAAGAATCGGGTCAGCGCAAGGAGCGCGTTTCGCGACCGCGCCGCAACCCGCGAGCCCGAGCCGACGAGACCTCCGTGGCCTCCGAGGCCACGGAGGCCACGGAGGCCACGGCGAGCGTCGACGCCGAGCTTGACGATGATGCGATCGCCGCGACCGCTGAGGGCGGAATCCTCGCCGCCGGGAATGATGCCGAAGTGCTGTCACAAATCACCGCTCCAGATGATTCTGAGGCGAGCACCGACGAAGCCAACGAGCAGACCGACGTAAGCAAGGCAGAGCTTGAACCTGCCGAAGCCAAGGCCGAAGCAGAGCCCGACGAAGACCGCGAGTTGCGCCACCCGCGCCACCTCAAGCCGACCCAGAAAGAAATTGACGAAGCCGACTTCAGTCTGTTGATTGTCGGTGCCGGCGCGCGCAGTGGCGTGGAGCCGGCCGACGTGATCGAGCTGATCACCGGCAAAGGCGGACTGGCAGGCGACGACGTGCGGCGTGTGCGAGTGCTCAGCCGCGTGACGCTCGCGCAGGTGCCCTCGGCACGGGCGGATGCAGTTGCCAAGGCGATCGACGGAGCAAGCCTGCGCGGCGACTCGGTCGCAGCTGAGGCTGTGCTCGCTGGCAAGAGCTAAGGCGGCGCTGCCGGCGCAATGCTTGCGCTAGCGCTCGCTCTCGGGACTTCGATCTCCTGGGGCATCGCCGATTTCATCGGCGGCGTCCAAGCAAAGAAGTATGCGGTGCTGATCGTCCTGCTCGGATCGAGCAGCGGCGGCATGCTGTTGGCCGCGGTGATGCTCGCCGTCAGCGGACAGGACATGCCCCCCACTCAGGACCTGGCGCTCGGTGCGTTGGCCGGCGTGCTCGGGTTGATCGCGCTGGCGGCGTTCTATCGCGCTCTGGCAATCGGGACGATGAGCATCGTCGCGCCAATCAGTGCGAGCGGGACGGCGATCCCGGTCGCTGTGGGGATCGCCGACGGTGACCCGGTCGGACTGCTGACGGCGACCGGATTCCTGCTGACGATCGGCGGCGTGATGCTTGCGTCGCGCGAGCCGCGCGAAGAGGGCGTCGAGCAGTCCGAGGATCACCGCACCTCGGTGCTGTTGGCCGGGGTCGCGGCGATCGGATTCGGCTGCATTTTTGTGTTGATCGAACGCGCGAGTCACGACAGCGAACTGTGGCCCGTGCTCTCGCTGAAAGTCACGAGCCTGGTGGTCGTGGCGATCGTGCTCGCGCTGCTGTCATTGAGCGGCCGGTCTTATGAGCCCTGGCCGGTCGGGATGCTCTGGTTGGCGCCGATGGCGGCCGGATTTCTCGACGTCACCGCCAACGTGATGTATGCCTATGCGACCGCAAACGGCGCGCTCAGCGTCGTCGCCGTGCTCGCGTCGATGTTCCCGGTCGTCACCGTGTTGCTCGCGCACCGAGTGCTCGGCGAGCGGATCGTGCGAATGCAAAAACTAGGCGTGGCGCTCGCGCTGAGCGGCGTGGTCGTTCTCGCCCTGGCGTAAACCGCGAGACGTTCAGATATCGCTGACGTGCGCGATGTTGGCTAAGTCGCTCGGGTCGTCACTCGGCGATCCGGCGAACCATGCGTCGAGGATCTCGCTGAGCTCTGCCTCGCTGGTCGTGCGCAGCGACAGCGCAAGCACATTCGCGTCGTTCCACTTGCGCGCGCCGTCGGCGGTGACCGCGTCGGCGCAGAGCGCGGCGCGCACTCCGTCGACTTTGTTTGCGGCAATCGAAGCGCCCGTTCCGGTCCAGCAGCAAATGACCGCCTGCTGGGCGTCCCCGGTGCTGACCGCCCGTGCGGCAGCTTCGCTAGCCCAGGCCCAATCCGGGCGGTCGCCCTCGGCTAAAGCGCCGTAACGCTCAACCGTGTGCCCACGCAGTTGAAGTTCGGCGAGCAGCTGCTCCGTGAGGCCGGTGTTCATGTCTGAGGCGACCGCGATCCGCATAGCGACCACGATATCGCCGCATCAGCGCCGGACTTTCACCTCTTGCGTCATCGACATCGGATGCAGCGAGCAGTAAAGGCTGTAGGTCCCCGGCCGCGTGAAGCGGCGACTGAAGGATCGGCCGGTGTTGAGATGCGGACTGGAGAATCCTTCGGGGCCGTTGGCGACCGTCACGTCGTGGAGCGAGTCGGTGTTGTCAGGCGTCGCGAAGCGCCAGCGCAAAGTGTCGCCGAGGTTGATGCGAACGCGCCGCGGCGCAAATACCGGGCTGCGAACCGTGATCGCGCCTTGCGGGGGCGGCTGAAACTCGCCGTCGGGTTCGTTGATCAACGGGACTTGGAAGCGAGGAGTTTCGCTGCGACCGTCAGGTGGTTCGGCGTACGTGACGGGAGGCAGCGAGCCGCAGGCTACCGCCGGTGTCACGTCGGGATCCAACGCGTATGCGCCGATGAACGTGGCCATCACGCGGGTGTGCGGCATCGTGTTGTCGTACTCAGCCTCGAGCGAGATCCGTTGTCCCTTGGCCACCGGGATACCCGTCGAAGAATGGAACCGCGTCATGTCGATCGGGCCTGGTTCGTGGAGGATCGGCTGAACGCTGTAGAACGGATGGTCGGTCGCACCCCACGTCGGCGTCGACGTCACGGCGAGGCGGCCGCCACAGTCAAGCTGACGGATGCGCAGGATTCTCGCTCCACCGTGCACATGCCCCTGACCCGCGATCAGTCGCATCGACTGCGGCGCCGTCCAGACGAACTTGCGCCGCGCCACCGCGCTCGCAGTCCCGGCGGTGCCAGTGCCTGGGATGTCGTAGAACGGGTCGGCCTTGCAGTTGTTGACGTCCATCCAAAACGGCTTGACATCCTGGACCAGCGCGGCCTCGGTGCCGGTCGCGTAGGTCACGCGGTACTCGATGTAGGCACGGTCGGTCTGGGCCCGATGATTCATCACCATGAAGAGCATTCCCCAGCGGTCGTCACCACGAATCTTGTAGCCGTAGCCGAGCGGCAGATTGAACACCGAACGCTCCTCGCCGGTTGAGTAGAAGCGTTCTGCCATCGCCGGGACCGTCGTCTTGTTGTCTGGGAAAGTCAGCGTGTCGCAGGTCGCGTCCGGGCGGATGTTGCCCATGGCAGGATTTCCGGCGTTGAGGAAGGCGATGTGATGAAGCATCAGTCGTTGAATCGGGATCGACGCACCCTCTGCGTCTGTGATGTTTGCGGTCATCTTCAGAACCGCCGCGTTCTCGCCCGGTCCGTAACGCCCGTCGGCCGCCGGCGTCGGCAGTTTGAAGTTCGAGCCTTGGAGGACTTGGTAGGGACCGACGGTTACAGGCACCCGATGAACGTAGGTGTAAACGCCCGCTTGAGCAGGCCGAGGCACCCCCAGCGCGAGGGTTGCAAAAAGTAAGAATGTTCCGACGAGGGAGGTGAGTGGCCTAGCGGCCACCCGCCCCATCCATCCTGCTTGGCGGTGGCCCAGCTGGTGTGTCTACCTGTCCTGGTGTAGGCAACTGTCCTGGTGTAGGTAAGCTGGCCATACAGCCAACAATACAGATCGCGTGGTTTGTCCGCGCCGGTATCACCGATCTGCGGTAGGTGAAGTACGGAAATTGGGCGAAACTTTGGCTTGCTAAATATCCGCGTGTGAGAATGTCGCGCGCAATCGCCCAACCGTGGCGACATCCACCGACATTCGAGGAGCGACCGTGATCGAACCCGGCAGGAAAGCGCCCCAGTTCAAGCTACGAAACCAGGACGATGAGACGGTCGCGCTATCGGATTTCGCCGGCAGGACGGTCGTCTTGTACTTCTACCCCAAGGCCGACACACCCGGCTGCACGACCCAGGCGTGCGGCATCCGCGACCGGCAGAGCGAGTACGACGCGGCCGGCGTCGTCGTGATCGGCGTTTCGGCCGACGAACCACCGAAACTGAAGAAGTTCCACGACAAATTCAAGCTCCCGTTCACGTTGGTCGGCGATCCAAGTCACAAGATGCTCGAGAAGTACGGCGTCTGGGTGGAGAAGTCGATGTACGGCAACAAGTACATGGGGGTTCAGCGCGCGACCTACATCATCGACGGCAAGGGCAAGGTCGCCCACGTGATTCCCAAAGCGACCCCGAAGACGCACGATGACGTCGTGCTCAAGGCACTAGCGCAGCTCGCCTAGACCGGCGAGCGTCGGGCCTCGAACACCGCGAAACCACGGCCGCGCATAACGACGTCTTGAAAGCCGGCCGCATTGAGCCAGCTTGCGATACTCGCCCGAGGGTGCGGCTGTATTCGAGGCGCTGGTCGAGGACTGGAAGCGCCGGTATCCCGAATGGGTGCCGAAGCGCCACGCGATGGCACGCGAATCACTGATCGTGCGCGTCTAGTCGCTACGACGAGCCATTACGCGACGGCACCAGCGACCTCTTGCCACCAAGCTCGAGCGGCGCGAGTCTGTGCGCGCTCGATTCGGCGCACGGCGTAAGCGCGCAACTGACGCGGGCTACCGGTCGCGACGACGCCGTCGCCGGTGACCGCGAAACGGCCGTCGGCGAGCACGACCAAGGCACCCGGCTCGTCGTGACGGGTACGGATGCGTCGGCGAACACCGATCTTGTTGATCGACTTCGGATCCCCGGGGTCGCCCATCGCATCGGTCCAGGGACGCACCGAGAAGATCGCGGCGCGGCCGGCGATCGGGCGCGCGTAGTCCTCGCGGTCGCCACCGATCGGGCCGTTTCGCCAGAGATCGAAGAGCTGCTCGACCTGCTTGCCGAGATAACCACGAACGAGGATGTGCAGTCTGTCTTCGACCTCCAGCCCGGTAGAACCTCGCGGCAGCAGAGCCTCATTACCGCGCACGATCACGCTAACCAGCGCTTCGCGCGGTAGTTGCAGCTCGGCGACGACGTGCCCGGCGATCGCGTCGTCGGGTCTGATCCGATACTCGAAGAACTCGGCCCCCAGACGCCGGATGTTGCCGACCTGAATCAACGGTGCGTCGACGGCCGGTTCGGTCGTAGTCAGCTTCAACCGCTTGGCAAACCACTCGAAGGTCGTTCCCTGGAACGCGGCGGAGGCGATCACGACGAAGAACACGATGTTGAAGATCTGGTTGGCGTCAGCGATGTCGTCGATCAACGGAAAAGTTGCGAGCACGATCGGAACGGCGCCACGCATACCGGCCCACTGCAACAGCGCGACTTCACGAAACTCAAATCGGCTGAAGAAAACCGCCACATACACGGCGATCGGGCGCGCGATGAACATCAGCAGCAGCGTGACGATCAGCGATTCGTCCCACAGGCTCTGCATCGACTTGGGAACGAACAGCAAGCCAAGCACCAGGAACACAGAGATCTGACTGACCCAGGCGATGCCGTCGTGGAAATCGGAGATCGCACGCTTGGCGGGCAGTCGCGCGCTACCGACGACGAGGCCGGCGAGGTATGCGGCGAGGAATCCGGATCCGTGTCCGACCTGCGCCAAGCCGAATGCGGACGCCACGGTAGCCACGGTAGCTACGGGATAGAGGCCGGTCGAGACGTTGCCGACGGCGCGGATCAGGTAGACGGCGGCGGCACCGATCGCGAGGCCCGCGGCGGCACCGATCGCGAGTTCGCTGATAAACAGGCCGGCCATATCAATCGCGCCGTAGTCGGGCAGCTGAATCCACTCGATAAAGCCGAGCACGAGCAGGATCGCGACAGGATCGTTGAGCCCGGCCTCGGCCTCGAGCGTGCGAGCGAGGCGCTTACGCAGAGTGGAACCGCGCAGCAGTGCGAAGACTGCGGCGCCGTCGGTGCTAGCGACGATTGAACCAATCAGCAGCGCCTGCAGCGTGGAGTAATCAAGGATGTAGGCAGTCGCGAAGCCGGTGATCAGCGCCGTCAACAGCGTGCCGACTGTCGCGAGCGAGACGCTGGTCTTGAAGACCGGTCTGACCTCTTTCCAACCCGAGGCGAGTCCGCCTTCGAAGAGGATCAGAGCCAACGCAATCACGCCGACGGTCTGCGCGAATTCGATGTCGACGAAGTCGACGACCTGCAGTCCGTGCGGTCCGACGAGAATGCCGAGCAGCAAGAAGACGACCAGACCGGGCATTCGCAGGCGGCGGGCCATCAGCGACACGCCGATGGCGAGTGCGAGCAGTAGGCCGGCGACCAGGATCGTCTCTGCGTGCTCCAACTGAGGGTCAGCTTACGCGACGGGTCCGTTTGGACCGTCGTGCCAGCGATGTCCTCAGCCGGCGGCGGTATTACTCGGCGGCTTTGCGCTGCGGCGCGGCGCGTTTGAACACGCGGGCGAAGAATCCCGGCGCGATCAACGAGAGCTGCCCGAGCACGCGCAGCTGCGGCGGTGCGATCACGACTTCGCCTTTGTTGTTCTCGATCGCGTGGATCAGGGCTTTGACGTAGCGCTGCGGCGAGATCGTGCCCGCTCCGGGTGGCGCCTTGCGACCGCGTTTGGCAAACATTCCGACCTCGCTGATGAAGCCTGGTGAAATCACGGTGACGCCGACGTTGCGACGGCCGAGCTCGGCACGTAAAGCCCAGCCGAAAGCGCGCAGGCCGGACTTGGTACTCGAGTACATCGTGCTCTCGGGCAGCGCAAACTTGCCGGCCAGCGACGCGATCAGCACGATCTGACCGGCACCGCGTTCGGTCATCTGCGGTGTGACTGCGCGCGCCATCTGGATCGGCACCTCGAAGTTGACCTTGATCACATCGCTGACCTCCTCCGGCGGGAGCTCGTCAAGTGCGAAGCCACCGCTGCGTCCGGCGTTGGCGATCAGGATGTCGATGTGTCCGGCCTGGCGAACGAGTTCGGTCGCCTCGTCTCCGTTTGAAAGATCGGCGGTGATCACCTCGTGGCCGTGGCCGTCGAGCTCGGCTGCGATCTGGTCGAGCTTCTCGCGGTTGCGACTGGAGAGGACGAGCGTCGCGCCACGCGCGGCGAGCGCCTTGGCGGCAGTCTCGCCGAGTCCGCCCGCTGCTCCGGTGAGCAGCACTCGCTTGCCAGCGATCTCCACGCGCCGGATACTAACCGCGCTCTGCTCGCCCCGCCGCGCCGTACCTTATGGATCCGATGACCGCCGAGCCCGACGTCTCGATCCCGTTCGCCGCCAACACCGGAGATTCTTTCCGGTCGTTCTTTGATGCCGCGGGCCAGTTCTTCGAGAATCTCGCGGCGATCAACTGGCTGCCGCTGATCGTCGCGCTGGCATGTCATGGGCTCTATCTGTCGTTGCGCACGCGCGTGTGGTTCAACGGCCTGCGTGCGGCTTACCCCGGCACGCCGATCGCGTGGCGCAACGTCTGGGCTGCCGAAATCGCTGGCAACGGAGTCTCGAGCGTCGTGCCCGCCCACGCCGGCGCGATCTTACGGATCTACCTCGGCAAGCACTCGGTGCGCGACTCGACCTACCCGACTGTCGGTTCGTCATTCATGGTCGAGTTGCCATTCGATCTGATCATGGGAACGCTGATTCTGATCTACGGCTTCTCGCAGGGAATCTTTCCGAGCGTTCCCGACCTGTCGTCGATCAACGCCTTTGATCTGTCGTTCCTGGCACGACACCCCGACTTCGCGGTGTTTCTCTTCACGCTGCTGCCGATCCTGGCGCTGGGACTGTTTGGCTACCTGTCGGTGCGGGTGCGTGAGTTCTGGGCGAACGTACGACAGGGTGTGACGCTGTTGCATAGCCGTGAGCGCTGGCTGCGCGAAGCCGTGCCGATTCAGACCGTCGCCTGGCTGTTTCGTTTCGCGAGTATCTGGTTCGTGCTTGAGGCTTTCAACGTCGGCGGGTCGCTTGACCACGTATTGACGGTGCTCGCGGTGCAGAGCGTCGCGAGCATGATTCCGTTCACGCCGCAGGGCGCGGGCGTGCAACAGGCGCTGCTCGTGCACGCGTTCGCCGGAGTTGCCGCCGGAGCGACGGTGGCGGCTTATTCAGTCGGGCAGCAGATCGCGATCGCGGTGTTCAACGCCGCGTTCGGGCTGGTCGCGCTGGCAATCGTCTTCCGAACGACGGACTGGCGTTCGCTGATGGCGCGTGGTCGCGCCGAGCAGGATGCCGATAGGCGCGACCGCGACGCCGAAACGGTCGTCGGCGGTTAGCTAGATCGCTTAAGCGAGACCCTCGCGCGCTTCGCGCACGAGTGTGCTGTGTTAGCTAAGACCCTCG
>JBASTN010000055.1:0-16227 GCA_049274915.1 Solirubrobacterales bacterium | reverse complement strand
CGCGAGGTGACCGAAGATCTGCTCGAACCGCTGACGTGGGAGATGTGGCAGATGGCGCAGGACATCAGCGCGCGCGACTGGCTGATGCTCAACACCACTACTCAGGCGTTCATGCGAAACGTGATCGCCAGCGTGCACCACTACGACGCAATCATTACCCCGGTGCTCAACAAGCCACCGGTCAAGATCGGTGAGCTCGATACGCGTGAGGGCATGACGGCTTTTGCGAAGTCAGCGCAGTTCACCTCGTTCACCGCCGCGATCAACCTCTCGGGGCAACCCGCGGTTTCGCTGCCGATGGGGCTAGACCAGGCAGGCCTTCCGCTTTCGATTCAGCTGATCGGACGCCCCGCCGACGAGTCGACGCTTTTCTCACTCTGTGGTCAACTTGAACAGTCCCGGCCATGGGCCGACCTGCGCCCGCCGCTGGCGACCGCGTAACGCGAACGCGTCGCGAGTGCGACAATCCACGCGACCTTGAAGATCATCTTCGGCATTCACTCGCTGGCCGGGTTCGGCGGAACCGAGACATACGTGGCCACGGTTGGTGACTACCTGCAGCGAGCCGGTCACGACGTATGGATCTACGCGCTTGAGGACGGTGACGCCGCGAAGCGTGCGCATGATCTCGGTCTGCGAACAGTCACCGACAAGGCGCCGTTGCCAGATCGGATCGATGTCGCGCTGGTGCAGGATTATCCGGCTTCGGCAGAACTTCTGGCACGTTGTCCGGGAGTGCCGCAGGTATTTGTCTGGCACAGCGAGTTGTTCGACCTTCAACTGCCACCGCAACTCGACGGGGCGATCTCGCACATCATCACGCTCAACCACCGGGCTCATCGCCGGCTCGATTCGCTCGCGATCAAGTTGCCGATGACGCGGCTCACCCAGCCGGTAGACGCACGCCGCTTCACCCCGTTACGCGACCTGCCTAGAGAGGCTCGAGTTGCGCTGTCCTTGGGCAACTACCTCAAGGGGGAGCGACTCGATCTGCTCGCACGGGCGTGCGAACTCGCCGGGCTTGAGTTCCGCCACGTCGGCGTTCACGGCAGCGGCGTCACCAGCAATCCCGAGGACCACATGAACGCTGCCGACATCGTCTTCGGCAAAGGCCGCGTGATTTACGAGGCGCTTGCCTGCGGTCGCGCGGCGTACGTGCTCGACGCCTTCGGTTCGGCGGGATGGGTTACGCCCGAGAGCTACGAGCGACTGGTCGCCGACAACTTTGCCGGCACCACCTCGAGCACACCACTGACCGCTGAGAGTCTGGCCGACGACCTGCGCGGGTACAACTCCGGCATGGGCATCGTCAACCGCGACCTCGCGGTTTCGCACCACCAGGCAACCGCCCACACGAGCGAGGTCGTGAAGATCCTCGAACAAGTCGTGGCGCAAGCACCGGCCCAGGTTGCGGCTACGCACGACGGACTATTCGAGCTGTCGCGACTGGCGCGGGTCAACTGGCGTCACGAGGGGCAGGCGTACCGGCTGAGCGAGCTCTTGAACGACGCCGAACGAGCTAAAGCAGACCTCGCCTGGCGACTCGAACAGGCCGAGGCCGAGCTCGCGACTCAAACCGAGCGTGGCGACAGCGCGGAGAAGACCGCTCAAGAGCTTCTGGCGTCTGCACGCTTTCGGCTCGGTACAAAGCTGTTGGCCCCGCTCGATCGCATCCGCGGAAAGGGCGGCGCGTGACCCTCTCGGTACCGCAACCTGATGATCGTGCGCCGTATCTTCTGACCGGCGAGAACGTCTCGATCGCCGATGACGCCGTCGTCGGTGGGCACGTAGTGATTCACGATCACGTGACGATCGAATCTGGTGTGAGGATTGAAGAGTTCGCGATCATCGGCAAACAGGCGTCGACGCGGCGACGTTCGAATAATCCGCCGCCTCCTTTCACGACGATGATCATTCGTACAGGGGCGGTGATCTGTACCAATGCGCTGGTTCTGCGACCGGCCGAGATCGGCCCTCGTGCGATCATCGGTGATCTCGCCGGCGTGCGCGGCGCAATCGGCGCCGATACGGTCATCGGACGCAACTGCGGCGTTGCCAACAAGGCGATCGTCGGCGAGCGCGTGGTGATGCAGCCGGGCGTCGCGATTACGCCCGGCACGATCGTCGAGGACGATGTCTTCATCGGGCCGCAAACCCAGGTTCTTGGTGACGACTCGATGTTGCGGCATCCGTCGCAGACACCGCCGGCTGCACGGCTCGGTCGCGCCTGCCGGATCGGCGCCGGCGTGCTGATCACCGCGGGTGTGCAGATCGGCGAGGAGTCGTTGATCGCGGCCGGGTCGATCGTGACGCGCGATGTGCCGTCACGCGCAAAGATGATGGGCTCACCCGCGCGGCAGTTCGGCGAAGTAGCTGATGATGAACTGGTCGAGCGATGGAGCGACCGCGTCGGACCGACGCGATGAATTCTGAGCGCCGGGAACTGTGATCGGCGGTGACGAACTGATCGAGCATTGGCAGTAGTCGGCCTGACTTAGACTCTGGGCACCGTGAGCGACAGCCCAACACCAACTCTGCCGGACATCGTCTTTGACGCAGAGGGTCTCGTGCCCTGCATCGTCCAAGACAGCGCCAGCGGCGACGTGTTGACGCTCGCCTACATGAACGCCGATTCGCTTGCGCGCACCCGCGAAACGGGGGAGACCTGGTTCTTCAGTCGTTCGCGCCAAGAGCTCTGGCACAAAGGGGAGACCAGCGGCCACACGCAGCGAGTCGTCGAGCTGCGCTACGACTGCGACGCCGACACACTGCTGGCGATCGTCGAGCCGTCTGGTCCGGCGTGTCACACGGGCGAACGCACATGCTTCTACCGATCACTCGACGGCGAGACGGGTGTCAGCGAGGTCAACCGTGAGCCTGTCGCTGGCGTACCGCTGCGGCAGTCATTTGAGGCGCCGGGCGAGCTCCAGCGGACGCTCAACTCACGCCGAGCCGAGATGCCGGAGGGTTCGTACACGACGCAGCTGCTCAACGACCCCGGGCTGATCGCAGAGAAAGTGCTCGAAGAGGCCGAAGAGGTCACTCGCGCGGCGCGCGAGGAGACCGACGAACGCGTCGCCGAAGAGGCGGCGGACGTGATCTACCACCTCGCGGCGCTGATGACACAGCGCGGCCTCGGCCTGCAGGACGCGTTCGACGCACTCAACCGGCGCGCCACCCCGCGCAGGGAGTGAGCGCGAGCATGAACAGAGGTCCGGCATGAGTACAGGCCCAGCGATCGCCGCCACTCCGCAGATCCAACCTTCGCTCGAACGGGTGCGCGCATTAGCCGCAGAGGGCAAGACGGTGATCCCGCTCTCGTACAGCTTCATCGAGGACTGTGAGACGCCGGTCTCGGCGTTCCTCAAGCTGCGCGGTGACGGCCCGGCGTTCTTGCTGGAATCCGCCGAGCAGGGCATGCGTTTCGGCCGCTGGTCGTTTATCGGTGTCAAGCCGCGCGCGTTGCTGCTGTTGAAGGACGGTGAGTTGACGATCGACGGCCGTCCGACGCAGTTCGAGGATCCGTACCGCGCCGTAGCCGAGGACTTAAAGCAGTACGTCCCCGCCGAGCTGCCCGAGTTCGATCTGCCGCCGTTCACGGGCGGGGCGGTCGGGCTGTTTGGCTACGACCTTGTCCGCTATGTCGAACCGCTCGGCGAACCGAATCCCGACCCTGTGGGTATTCCGGATATGGCTCTCACCATTACCGGTGCGCTCGTCGCGTTTGATCACTTCAAGCACCGCGTGATCGTGATCGCAAATGCGTTTGTCGGCGACGGCGACGATGTCGACGCCGCCTATGCCGCGGCCGCGGCGACGATCGACGAGATTCGCGAGAAGCTCGCCGGCCCGTTGCCGCGTCAATCGCACGAACCACTGCCGGTCGACGGCTTCGAGTCGAACATCGGTGATGCCGGCTACGCCGGCGCGGTCGAACGGATTCGCGAGTACGTTCGGGCCGGAGACGCATACCAAGTGGTTCCGTCGCAGCGCTGGAGCGGCCCCTGTCCGGTCGATCCATTCAGTATCTACCGCGGGATACGGGCGATCAACCCGTCGCCGTACATGTACTTCCTAGAGTTCGAGGACTTCCACATCGCTGGCGCGTCGCCGGAGCCACTGGTCAAAGTGACCGGCCGTCACGCCGAGTACCGCCCGATCGCCGGCACCCGACCTCGCGCCGAGGACCCGGCCGCCGATGCCGCGCTCGGCGACGAACTGCTCGCCGACGAGAAAGAACGCGCCGAGCACGTGATGCTCGTCGACCTTGGACGCAACGACCTCGGTCAGGTCTGCGAGTACGGCAGCGTCAAGGTCGACGACCTGATGCGGATCGAGGTCTTCAGCCACGTGATTCACATCGTCAGCTCGATCAGTGGCAGGCTCCGCGAGGGGGAGAGCGCGATCGAACTCCTGCGCTCTTGCCTGCCGGCCGGAACGCTCTCGGGCGCGCCAAAAGTGCGCGCGATGCAGATCATCGACGAACTCGAGGTGCATAAGCGCGCGGCTTACGCGGGCGCCGTCGGCTACGTCAGCTTCGGCGGCGATCTCGATACCTGCATCGTGATTCGCACCGTCGTCGTCAAGGACGGCATCGCGCACATTCAGGCCGGTGGTGGCATCGTCGCCGACTCGGACGCGCTCACCGAGGTCGCCGAGACGCACGCTAAATCTCGCGCGGTCTTTAATGCGATGGAACTGGCCGCAGCGCAGCCGGATTGGGCTTAGGTGGCGACATGGCCAAGGTTCTGATCGTCGACAACTACGACAGCTTCACCTACAACCTGGTGCAGTACTGCGGCGAGCTCGGGGCGGAGATCGACGTCGTGCGCAACGACGCGGCGACTGTCGACGAGTTGATTGAACGGGCTCCCGACCGGGTCATCGTCTCGCCGGGGCCGTGCACGCCCAACGAGGCCGGCATCTCGATGGAGGCGATCGAACGCTTCGCCGGGGCAGGCACGCCGGTACTCGGCGTGTGCCTTGGCCATCAGTCACTCGGGCAGGTATACGGCGGCGATGTCGTGCGCAACGAACCGGTTCATGGCAAGACCGCGACGCTTGAACACGACGGCAAGACTCTGTTCGCCGGATTGCCGAATCCACTGCCGGTAGGGCGCTACCACTCGCTGATCGTCGCGGCCGACACGCTGCCGGACTCGCTTGAGGTTTCGGCCACGGCCGAGGGCTTGATCATGGCGCTACGCCACCGCGAGCTGCCGGCCGAAGGCGTGCAGTTTCACCCGGAATCGATTCTCACCGGAGACGGCAAGGCGATGCTCGCGAACTTCCTCGGAGTGCCGCCGTCCGCCGAGTCGGGGCAATAGCCCTTATCCTCGTCTGACGCGCCAGCGCGTACCACTGACCTATCGATGACGACCAGTTCCTCCTCAGCAGCTGTGACTGCGGTCCCGACCGCACCGAACGCCGTGATGACGGCGGCGATCGACCGTGTCGCAAGTGGCGAAGATCTGACCGCCCAGGAGTCGGCGGACGTTCTTGATCAGATCATGCAGGGGGCGTCCAGCGACGCAGAGACCGCGGGCTTTCTGATCGCGTTGCGCACCAAGGGAGAGACCGCGTCTGAGCTTGCGGGCCTCGCCCGCTCGATGCGATCGCATGCCTTGCAGGTGACTACGGGCCGTTCAGACCTCGTTGACACAGCTGGCACCGGGGGCGGCAGTCCCACTTTCAACGTATCGACGACCGCAGCGTTCGTCGCTTGCGGGGCTGGCTGCGCCGTCGCGAAGCACGGCAATCGTTCGAACACGAGCAAGAGCGGCAGTGCCGACCTGCTCGAAGCGCTCGGCGCAGCGATCGAGCTTCAGCCCGAGGCCGTCGCTGCCCTGATCGAGGAAGTCGGCTTTGGCTTTATGTTCGCGCCGATCTACCACCGCGCGATGAAATACGTCGTTCCGGTGCGCAAGGCACTGGCGGTCAGGACGGCCTTCAACTTTCTCGGGCCACTGACCAATCCCGCGGGCGCGTCGCGCCAGTTGATCGGCGTGTCCGATCCTGACGTACAGGAGACGCTCGCCCAGGCGCTGGCCGAGCTCGGCACCGAACACTCGATGATCGTGCACGGAATGGACCGGCTCGACGAGTTGTCGGCGAGTCACACGACGCGCGTTGCAGAGATCCGCGGCGATCAAGTCTCCACGCACGAGGTGACTCCGGAGGATCTCGGGCTGCAAACGGTCGAGGCAGGCAGGTTCAGCGCCGGCACTCCGGAAGAGAACGCTCAGACCACAAGGACGGTGCTGACCGGCGGTGACGGGCCGGACCGGACGCTGACCGTGATCAACGCCGCTGCGGCAATCTACGTCGGCGGCCGTGCGGCATCGTTGGCCGAGGGTGTGCAGTTGGCGACCCAATCGATTGACAGTGGCGCCGCACATGACAAACTTGAAGCATTCGTTCAACGCTCACGCGAGCTGGGGAGTTAGAGAACTTTGGGCAGCAGGATCGAAGGCTTGATCGCCGCGACACGCGACGAAGTAGCCACACGTAAGAAGACCAAGCCGGTCGCCGAGCTCGAAAAGCTGATCGCTGCGTCGAGTCATGAGGGCAAGCCATTCTCGGAGGCACTTGTGCGCCCCGGGCTTTCCGTGATCGCCGAGCACAAGCGCCGTTCACCCAGCGCCGGTGAGATTCGCGCGGGTTCCGATGTCGCCGAGATCGTCCAGGCGTACGACCGCGGCGGCGCAGCGGCACTCTCGATCCTGACCGAGAACAAACATTTCGGTGGCAGCCTCGCCGACCTCGACGCCGCTCGCGCCGCGACGGGCCTGCCGATCCTTGCGAAGAACTTCCACCTCGATCCGTACCAGCTCTACGAATCGGCCGCACACGGCGCCGACGCGATTTTGATCGTGATCGCATCGGTCTCGCAGGACCGACTGCGTGAGCTTTACGCCGAGGCCCGTGCGCTTGATCTCGATGCGTTGATCGAAGTCCACAACGAGGAGGAGCTCGAACGCGCGCTTGAGATTGACGCCGACGTAATCGGCATCAACAACCGCGATCTCGCCACCTTTGAGATCGACACCGAGACCACGTTTGAACTGCTCGCAGATATTCCGACAGGCAAGACCGTTGTCGCCGAGTCGGGAATCTCAAATCTTCAGCAGATCGAGCGCCTCGACGAGGCCGGCATCGACGCCGTTCTGATCGGCGAGGCCTTCATGCGCTCACCCGATGTCGAAGAGGCCTGCCGGGCGTTCACACGGATCGACGAAGACCGGCCGCAAGCACTCGATTCGTAGGCGAATTGTCCGCTTTCTGTAGTTGGCGTTAAGCGATCGTTGGCCGCGCTGGAAATGCGGCGTATTTCGCGTTCTATCGGTGTTCTCGACCCGAAGCCCCTGCTAAACAAAGGTCATGGAAACGCACACGAACCCAACTTCGCCGGCCGGTCCGCCCGTCGGCCCCGCCAAGGGCGGAAGCTCCACCACCACATCTTTGCTCGGCGCGATCATCGGCGGACTGATCGTCGCGGCCGTGTTTGCCGTGCTGCTGGCCATCGGCGTGGTCGGCGGTGAGACGCGCACCGTCGTCCAGCAGGGCGTCAGCAACGCGTCGGCGGGCGGCGAGTTGCAGACCGTCAACGCGATCTACAAGCGGACGGCACCCGGGGTTGTTTCGATTCGTACACGTGTCAGCACCGGCGGCGGCCAGGACTTCTTCGGTCAGGCTCAGCAGGGCACGGCTTCGGGCACCGGCGTGGTCGTCGACAAGAAGGGCTTCATCGTCACCAACGCGCACGTCGTCGAAAACAACCAGGCAGATCCAAAAGTTCAGTTCAGCGACAAAAAAACCGTCGACGCGAAGATCGTCGGCCGCGATCCGTCCAACGACATTGCAGTGCTGAAAGTCGATCCAGATGACATCGACCTCAAACCTCTCGATCTCGGTGATTCGAGCAAGCTCGAGGTAGGCAACTCCGTTGTTGCGATCGGCAGCCCGTTTGGGCTCGACCAGACCGTTACGACCGGAATCGTCTCGGCGCTGCAGCGTCAGATCAACGCTCCGAACAACTTCACGATCAGCAACGTGATTCAGACCGACGCGGCGATCAACCCCGGCAACTCGGGCGGTCCGCTGCTCGATGGCGCTGGCCGCGTGATCGGCATCAACAGCCAGATCGCGACCTCTGGAACCAGCGAGGGCAGCGTCGGCATCGGCTTTGCCGTCCCGATTGATACGGTCAAGAAGATCCTCCCCGACCTCGAAGAAGACGGCAAGGTCGAGTACGCCTACCTCGGTGTCAGCACCGGGACGCTCACGCCTGAGGTCGCAGGCCGCCTGAACTTCGGCGACAACAAGGATGGCGCGATGGTCGCCTGTGTCGTCAAGGGTGGCCCTGCTGACAAAGCTGGGCTGCGCGCCGGCACCGACTCGATCACGATCGGCGGCGAGGAGCTGGCGATCGGCGGCGACTTGATCATCGCGATCGACGGCAAAGACGTCAAAGACAGCGAGTCCGTTTCCGGCGCCGTGGTTGCCAAGAAGCCGGGCGATAGCGTCCAGCTGAAGGTTGTACGCGACGGTAAGGAACGCGAGCTGACCGCAAAGCTCGGTGCGCGACCCGAGAAGTCAGACAACAACTGCAGCCAGCCCACTACTAGCCCTTAGCGGCAGGCTGATTCCACATATTCGATCGGTCTGAGGGCCCTCGCAGTGCGGGGGCCCTCGGCGCTGTTCATCCCGCGACTGCGGGGTCGCGGCATGCCTCCGTGTCACACTTACACGCCTGACGACCAAGGTGAAAATTTGCGGGCTAAAACGCCCCGACGACGCAGAACTCGCGGTGCAGCTGGGCGCGTGGGCCTTGGGCATGATCATGACGCCCAAGAGCGCGCGCTACTTACCGCCAGAAGACGCGGCCGAGTTGGTCGCCACGCATCGCCGTAGCGTCGAAACAGTCGGTGTCTTTGTCGACGCAAAGCTCGATCACGTCACGCAGGTCGCCGACGCCGTCGGCTTCAGCATGATCCAGTTGCACGGCGACGAAGGGCAGCAGTACTGCGAAGAAATCGCCCGCCGCACCGGCTGTCGTGTGATCAAGGCGTTTCGCGTTCGTGATCGCTCGGTGCTCGCTGAGCTCGGCAAGCACCGATACGTCGATTTTCATTTGCTTGACACCTACAAAGCGGGCGTTCCTGGGGGCACCGGAGAGGTCTTCGACTGGTCGTTTCTGAGCCAGCGCACCGATCGTGTGCCGCTGATTCTCTCCGGCGGGTTGAATCCCGAGAACGTCGGTTCCGGCATCGCGACCGTCACGCCGTACGCGATCGACCTGTCGAGCGGCGTCGAAACGGAGCCCGGCGTAAAAGACCACGATCGAATGCGAGAACTGTTTGACGCCGTCCACGCTGCCGACGAACTGCAGCCGACCGATGAAGAGGCGCCGGTTGAGGCGCTGACCGGCCTCGAAGAACAGGTTTTGACAATCGGCCGCGACGGCATCGGCAGCGAGAACGCGATCACGCTGCGCGACCAGGATCGCCGCGAGCGCGCGCCCAAGCCGCGGCGCAAGTGATTTTCGGCATATGAAACTGGTTAAAACGACAACCGCGACTAAGGTTTCGCGCTTGAACGCGCACGCCTCGATCGAGCATCGTTTCGGTGAATATGGCGGCCAGTACGTCCCTGAGACTTTGATGCCCGCGTTGGCTGAACTAGAGACCGCTTGGGTTGCCGCGCGCGACGACAGTGGCTTTCACGCAGAGCTGAACACCCTGCTCTGTGACTACGCCGGTCGTCCGACTCCGCTTTACCTCGCCGAGCGGCTTTCCGAGCATCTCGACTATCCGGTCTATCTCAAGCGCGAAGACCTTCTACACACCGGGGCGCACAAGATCAATAACGCACTCGGCCAGGCGTTGCTGGCCAAGCGGATCGGCAAGACGCGCATCATTGCCGAGACCGGCGCCGGCCAGCACGGCGTTGCGACCGCGACCGCCTGTGCCCGCCTCGGCCTTGAATGTGAAGTCTTCATGGGCGAAGAGGACATGCGTCGTCAAGCTCCCAACGTTTCGCGCATGGAGTTGCTGGGCGCGAGGGTCATTCCGGTCACGGCCGGGTCGAAGACTTTGAAGGAAGCGGTTTCGGCTGCGATCCGCAACTGGGTCGAGACGGTCGAGACGACTCACTACATCATCGGATCCGTCGTCGGACCGGCGCCGTTCCCGGCGATGGTGCGCGACCTCCAGCGTGTGATCGGTGACGAGGCACGCGGCCAGATCTGCGCGATGGCCGGCAGGCTCCCGGGGCGGGTGATCGCCTGTGTCGGGGCCGGGTCGAACGCGATTGGCACGTTCAAGGCCTTCGAGGACGCCGAAGAGGTCCAGCTGATCGGTGTCGAAGCTGGCGGCCACGGGGTCGACACCGGCGCTCACGGCGCGACGTTGACTGCTGGCTCGACTGGCATCTTGCACGGTTCGCGATCGGCCGTCTTGCAGTCCGAGGACGGTCAGATCGTCGAAGCGCATTCGATCTCCGCCGGGCTCGACTACCCGGGAGTTGGCCCAGAACATTCATACCTGCGCGACATCGGCCGCGTCAGGTACGAGTCAGCGACCGATAAGGAAGCACTCGATGCGCTGCAGCTGATCAGCAAGCTTGAAGGCATCATTCCGGCCCTCGAGTCGTCGCACGCATTGGCGTGGCTGCTCGACAACCCAGGCGGCGACATGGACATCGTCACGCTTAGTGGGCGCGGCGACAAAGACCTCGCGGAGGTCCTGCGGCTGATCGGTCCGGTCGAGGGCGCTTCGTGAGCGTCAGCGAGACCGCGACTGGCATCGACAGGATCGCCGCGGCGTTCACTGGGCACGGCCGTCGGGCCGCGCTGATGCCCTATCTGATGGGCGGATTCCCATCCGTCGCCGAGTCCGCCAGGATCGCCCAGGCGTACGTCGATGGCGGTGCCGACCTGATCGAGTTCGGCCTGCCATTTAGCGACCCACTCGCCGACGGCCCGGTGATACACGGGGCCGCAGTGGAGGCGCTGGCAAATGGGGCGGTGATCGACAAGGTTCTGACCACACTGCCGCCGATCGCTCAACAGGTTCCAACCCTGGTCATGACCTACTTCAATCTGATCGAGGCGCAAGGCGTCGAACGCTTCATCGGGCGGATCGCCGAAGCCGGCGTCAGTGGTCTGATCGCACCCGACATTCCGCTCGAAGAATCGGCCCCGCTGCTGGAGGCATGCGACGACAACGGGCTCGCGTTGATCCCGCTGATTGCACCGACGACACCCGACCAGCGCATTGCTGCGATCTGCGCCCAGGCTCGTGGGTTCATCTACACCGTTTCCGTGCTCGGCACGACCGGAGAGCGGACGGCGACCGCCGAAGGACTGGCAGAGCTAGTAGGGCGCGTTCGTGCACACACCGATCTTCCGGTGGCAGTCGGATTCGGTATTTCCGACACCGAGCAGGCGTCCCGTGTCGCCGACGTCGCCGACGGTGCGATCGTCGGCACCCGTCTCGTGCGCGAAACCGGCGAACGCCAACGCAACGGCGAAGACCCGGTTCCGGCCGTCGAAGCGCTTGTCCGTGAGTTCGCGGCAGCGCTTAGCTAGCGCTTCTGCCGCAATCGTGTCGGCGCGACCAGACCACGCCGCAGCATGCGGTAATCTTCGCGCCGCATGATCAACTTGATTGCTCTCTCTGTCGCCGGAATGCTCTGGCTGTTGCTTTGGTCGATCGGCTTCAAGGCCTTCGACGCGGCCCTACTGCCGGTGATCATCATCGTGCATGCCGCCGCAGCCGACACGTTCATTCCGTTGATCAAGAAGACCCTGCACGGCGAATCTTCCGAGTAGCGCCCGGCGCCGAGCTAACCCGGACTGAGCTAACCCGGTCTGAGCTAACACGCGCTCAGCCGAAGAACGCGCGGGCTACTTCGAGATACTGCAGGTCGACGGTCTTTACGCCCGTCACGTCGCTCAGCGGTACCGAGACGATCTTTGTGCCGCGCAGGGCGGCCATTCTGCCGAACTCGCCGGCCATCGCCAGCTCTGCTGCCTTGATGCCGTATTCGGTGGCGAGCACGCGGTCGTAGGCGGTCGGTGTGCCTCCGCGTTGTACGTGACCAAGCACTGTTACGCGGGCCTCGAAGCCCGTCGCCTTCTCAAGCTCTTCGCTTAGCGCGGCGCCGATTCCGCCGAGGCGCGGGTATCCGTACTGGTCTGTGGCTTCGGTTGCAAGCACCTGATGCTTCTCGCCGTCCTCGGAGACCAGATTCGCACCTTCGGCAACGACGATGATCGAGAAGTTGCTGCCGCTGGCGTGACGCTTCTGAATCGAGGCAGTCAGTTCTTCCACGGTCAGGTCGACCTCCGGAATCAGTACACCGTCGGCGCCGCCCGCGATCGCCGCGAACAACGCGATCCATCCGGTGTTGCGACCCATCACTTCCAGGATCATGATGCGGTTGTGCGACTGAGCGGTCGTGTGCAGGCGGTCGAGTGCGTCGGTCGCGATCTGGACCGCGGTGTTGAAGCCGAACGTGAAATCCGTGCCGGTGACGTCGTTGTCGATCGTCTTTGGAACCCCGATCGTAGGCACGCCGCACTCGTCGTGCAGGCGTCGGGTGATCATCATCGTGTGCTCTCCGCCGATCGCGATCACGGCGTCGATCTGCTCGTCCTTGATTGCCGACTGGACCTTCTCGACGCCGTCAGGCTCGCGAAACGGGTTGTAGCTCGAGGTCGAGACGATTGTCCCGCCGAGCTGGATCGTTCCGGCGACGTCGCGTCGTCCGAGTGGCATGAAATTGCGTTCAGCGAGGCCTTGGTAGCCACGCAGCAACCCGATCGGCTCGTGTCCTGCGCTAATCAACTTGCGGGAAGCCGCGCGGATTACAGCGTTGAGCCCGGGGCAATCGCCGCCCGCGGTGAGGATGCCGACCTTCATCGCGCGAGTATACGAACGCTACGCAGGCGTCTGGGTATGCAGCTCGGCCGCGCGACGAATTAGGCTTCGCGCCGATGCAAAACACGAACAAACGAGCGGCCACATGCGCCTGTGTTGTGTTGCTGAGCTTGCTTGGCTTCGTGCTCGCCGGTTGTGGCGAGGCCGAGGACCTGCCGCGCAAGACGATCTACATCTCCGCGCCGACCGGTTCGGATCTCGCCCAACGCCGCGAAGATTTCATCGATGCCGCGAAGCTCGCGCTCGATCAGACTGGTTATGACACGCCGGACGTCGCGATCGAACTTAAGGTGCTCAACGGAGAGGACCCGGCGTCCGAGGTTCAGCGCGCGATCGCAGACCGCGACGCGCTCTCGATCGTCGAGGGCTTTCAGGACGAGCGAACAAAGCGGGCGATCCGGTTCGATCCGCCGATACTGCAGGTGCTGGCCAGTCCGCTGGTCGGAGCTGAGGACCAGGTCGACGACGGGGGTACTTCGATCCACGTCATGCCGAGCGCCGAGAGTTCGGGTCGTGCGCTCGCGCAGGCGATGGCCTCCGAGATAGACGACAGGGAAGTGCGTCTGACGAGTTCGCCGTCGGCATTTTCACGGGCTGCCACACGCGGATTCAGGTCGGAGATGTCGAGAATCGGCGTAAGGGTCGTCGGATATCGCGCCAGCCGGGGTGGCGGTGTCCCGCCCGGGGTGTTCGCGTTGTCCGGCTCAGATGCGGGCATTGTTTATATCGCCGACGATCCTTCGCTGGCGGATCCCTCGATTCGCGGTGTCCTGGTGACTCCCGCGATGGCGCCTGCGAACTACCCGCCCAACGGCGAGAAGTTCTTCGATTTGTTCGAGGATGCCTACGGACGTAGCCCTGACCGGTTTGCGATCTTCGGCTACGAGGCGATGGGCCTCGCGCTCAACGCGATCACCGAAGCGGGGGAGTCAGGTAAGCCGGTCACTCGCGAGTCGACGCTCGCTGCCGCGTTCGCGATCCGCAATCGATTCGGCCCGGTTGGTCACTACGACGTGTTACCGAGTGGCGAGACGACGCTGTACACCCTGGCCGCACGTCGCTGGACACCTGTTTCCTGGATCAGCAACGGACCGTCGCCTCCGGAACGTTCACGTGTGATCGAGGTCGGTCGCTAGGGCCGCAGGTCTCTCGTCGAATCGCATCTCGTCATGCATGCGCCCCGTCGCATCAGCCAGGCGAGTATCGCCCATGAGCCACGGCAGACGGTCAGCGTGGCTCGCTGGCGCGATCCTCGCCGAGTTCGAAATCGACGCGCATCCCGGGAAGCAGGCCGAGCTGGTCCCGCATCGGTTTAGGAATGACAACCTCACCTTTAGGCCCGATCTTGTGAGTCATACCAATCAGTATGACCGCGGAGAGGTAGCGGAGATGAGACTAAGGCGATTGCGGCTAGCGACGGCCACCGACGGCAGGTATATCCATCGTCGGGGAGGTTGCTTCATCGTCGACGTGCGCCACACCGCTGCGCGCGGCCTCTTGCTCGACGGCCTTGGCGACTTCTTTGGCGACGTCACGGTTGAAGACGGAGGGGATGATGTAGTCCTCGGAGACTTCGTTTTCGGGAACACAGGCCGCGATGCCTTCGGCGGCGGCCATCTTCATCTCATCCGTAATCATCGTCGCTCGCGCGTCCATTGCGCCGCGGAAAATCCCGGGGAAGCAGAGCACGTTGTTGATCTGGTTCGGGTAGTCGCTGCGACCCGTGGCCATGATCCGCACGAAAGGTGCTGCCTCTTCGGGCATGACCTCGGGCGTCGGGTTGGCCATCGCGAAGACGATCGCATCGGAGTTCATCTTCGCCAGTGACTCCGCGCGGATCACGCCGGGGCCGGAGAGGCCGATCAGCAGGTCGGTCCCCTCGATCACGTCGTCGGGCGCGCCGGAAATCTTGTTCTTGTTTGTGTGTTCGGCGTACCACTGCTTGACCGGGCCGAGTGTGTCCCAGTCTTCACGCTCGGTGTGCAGAGCACCCTTGCGGTCGCAGCCGATGATGTCTTCGACGCCGGCCTGTTCAAGCATCTCGGTGACGGCGATGCCCGCCGCCCCGAGGCCGAGCATCAACACGCGCATCTGCGAGATCGGCTTGCCGATCAGCTTTGATGCGTTGAGCAGTGCGGCGATCACAACCACGGCAGTGCCGTGCTGGTCGTCATGGAAGACGGGGATGTCGAGCGATTCTTTGAGCCGGCGCTCGATCTCGAAGCAGCGCGGCGAGGAGATGTCTTCAAGGTTGATCCCGCCGAAAGTCGGGGCCATCAACTCGACGGCACGCACGATCTCGTCTGGGTCCTTGGTGTTGAGGCAGATCGGGAAAGCATCGACGTCGGCGAACTCCTTGAAGAGCATCGCCTTGCCTTCCATCACCGGCATCGCGGCCTCGGGGCCGATATCGCCGAGGCCGAGCACTGCGGTGCCGTCACTGACGACGGCCACCGTGTTCGCCTTGATCGTGTACTTGAAGGCCTTCTCGGGGTTTTCGTGGATCGCCATGCAGACACGGGCGACACCGGGGGTGTAGGCCATCGAAAGATCGTCGCGGGTCTTGACCGGATGCTTGTTGTGCATCTCGATCTTGCCGTGCTGGTGCATGTTGAAGGTGCGGTCCGTCGTCTCGATCAGTTTCGCGCCGCGCACGTTGGTCAGCGCGCCGATGATCGAGCGGTAGTGGTCCTGGTTGCGCGCGCTGACGGTGATGTCGCGAACGGTCATCTCCTCCTGCGACCCAACGATGTCGATCGCAGTGATCTCGCCGCCGGACTCACCGATCGCCCCTGTGACGCGCGGCAGGGTGCCCTCGCGATTGTCGATCGCGACGGTCAGGGTGATGCTGTAACTGGCGGATGGGGAGGGGGTGGTGGCCACGTCACAGGTCATGTTATGTCTCCCCGGGCGAAATCCTGCGGTTCGTCGAGTTTTAAGGTGGCCGCGAGCCGAATGTGCGGTTACCCTGGAGCGTCTTTTCAATCCGAGATGCGGGGGGCAACGGGCTCCCCTGTGGCAGGGAGGCAAAAATGATCAAGAACACCTTTGGGGAAGGCCGCTTGAAGCTGATCGTGGCGTGTGTCGCCGCGGCACTTGCGACGATCGGGGTAACATCTGCGCTCGCGCTGGCCGGTTCGTCCGGCGACGCCAGGACGTCGGCGAAAGGGTCTACGTTCACCAAAGCGGAGCTCAAGCTGGTCAAGAAGTACGCCAGTTCCTACGCCAGGCGGTACGCGAGAGCAGGCGCGACCGGCGCAACCGGCGCGGTCGGGGCCAACGG
>JBASTN010000054.1:0-7964 GCA_049274915.1 Solirubrobacterales bacterium | reverse complement strand
CGGCAGCCCCTTCGCCAGCATCAGCGGCGATATCAACCGCGCCGTTTCGCGCGATCGCCGCGAGCGACACGGCCGCCCCGAGCATCACCCACGTCAAGGGGTCTTCAAAAAACGCGGCGTAGACCAGTGAGTGAACGAACAGCGCCGTGAACGCAGCAGCGACGGCGATACGAGCCACCACCCCCGGCCGGCCGTTTGCGCCGACGCGGCGGTACGCCGCGCGAAATCCACTAACCAGCACGGCGATCAATGCGAGCAGTCCGATCAGCCCTTGCTCGGCCGCGACAGTCAATGGTGCCGTGTGCGACTTCGTCGTCGACGGTGTTCCGAAGGTCGAGTCGCGTGCGAGTTCTTGCCGGTCGAATGCCTCAGCGAACGCGCCGGAGCCGTAACCCCAAAGCGGTCGTTCGCCCCACAACGTCAGCCCGCCGGAAACCAGATCGAAGCGCCCGCTCGTCGAAGCCTCGGCATCGCGCGAGTTCGTCAGATCTACGCCGGAGACCGACGGCACCGCCAGCGCGAAGACGATTCCGACGAGTGCGAGACCGCCGGTCACGCCGAGCACCCAACGTGCGTTCCAGCGCATCGCCGCCAGCGCGACCAGCCCGGCCAGCAGCGCCGCAAAGCTCGACTGCGACAGCGTCAGCACCAGTCCGGCCCAGAGGATCGCCAGCACGATCGCGGCGGCAAACACACGGCGCGACCGGTCCGTGAACACCAAGACGGCCGCGACCATCACCATCACCAGGGCAACGAAACGCCCGAAGATGTTCGGATCGAAGAACAGCGATTGAACTCGGAAGTACGGATCGAAATCGTTCGGCTTGATCCCGCCCGGACGAATCAGATACTCGCCCCGGGCGTACTCCAAGAAGCCGGCGCCGACAAACAGCAGCGCGAGCCCGACAAGTACCACCGCGCACGCACGCAGCTGCTGTGCGTCCCAGCGGTTGGTCGCGACGATGCCGAACAAAAGCGCAAACGGCGCGTAGAAGAAGACGAGATTCTGCGTCGCGACGGCGACATCCGACGAGTACGCGCCCTGCAGTACGTAGAGCGCCAAGAAACCGGCCAGCGATACCTCCAGCAGCTTCGGCACACGAATCGGAACATCCTGGCCACGCCAGGCGTCAAACGCCTGCGCCAGCACCGCGCCGGCGATCACCAGGTACAACGGCAACAGCAACTTGACAGACTCGCCGCCAAGCTCTAGCGGAATGCGAAACGGGAGTGCCGCGAGCGCGGCAGGAACGATCGCGCGCGGGTAGTGGCGCAACAGCGCGGCCGTCGCCACGACCGCCGTCAGCCCGGCCAGCCCTGCGGCGACCACAAGCGCCGCGCCGACCTCCGGAAGACTCGACTCGTTGTCGCCGGTCACTGACGTAAGCAGCACGAGCGGGGCCAGGACGAGCGTTGCCACCCCAGCGGCTGCACGAATACGCGGCTGACTCAGCAGCAGCCAGCCGCAGACTGCAGCGACCAGCGCCAGCGAACCAAGGGTCTGCACGGCGTGAGAAATCGCGGACACAGTCATCGCGTCAGCTCCTGCAAGATCCGTCGAGTCGTCGCGGCCACGTCGGCATCGGTCGCGAGTTGCTGCTGCCAACCGCGCACCCCGATGCGGAAGACGAACCCCTTAGCCAACTGATAGACGACGACCGCCGGCCTGCCTTCCTCCCTCCCCGCCGCCGTCGCGACCGCCGCCGCCCGGGCGCGCGAACGTGACTGCTCGAATGTCGTAAACAGGCCGGTGGCCTCGCCAAACAGTGAGAGCGAATCGGCGAAAGCGATCACCGGCGCCGGTGCGACGCGGTTGACGGAGATCGACTCACCGAATATGTCGCGCTCCGCGCGCGGTGACGGCCCGCTGATCGACCCGCCGCCGAATCGCACCGTCCGCCGAAATGCGTCCGGGGCGAAGAACGCGACGCGCCCTCCGCGCTTCACGAAAGCGCGCAGGGCGGCTCCGAGCTGCGGGGTGATCCAGCGCTCGTCGCCGGCGAACAGCACTGCCTTGCGACCGCGTAGAAACGCATCCGGGCGCGTCGCGAGTTGAGCGTCGGTGACCGCGCGAAATGCAGGGCCCGCGCCCTCCGAGAGAAACTCGGCCAACGCCCCCTCACGCTCGGCAAACCCGGTCGGCATCGCTCCGGCGGCGAGCGTGCGATCAAGCGCGACACGCTTCTGTCTGCCCGCGGACAGTGTTTCGAACCCATCGCCGAAACCGTCACCATCAGTGTCTACCGGGTTGGTGACCTGCCACGCCGTTGACGGGAAAGCAACCAGCAGCGCCTGGTCTCCCGGACTGCCGACCACAACTGGGGCGTGCGCGACGCCGCGTGAACCCTTGATCGTCCGCCGCGCCAAGACCGTCAGTCGGTAAACCCCATCGGCCGCGTCGCCGGGAACTGTCATCCGCAACGTCGAGCCGCGACCGCGTCCGTTGGCGATCGTCTGTCCACCGAGATTTCGCAGACGGAACCGATAGCCACCGGCCGGCGCGTTAACCGCGATCGCCGCACGATCGCCCGGCCGCAGCGCCTCCGTCGATGGTGCGATCTCCACGCCGCGCAGAGTCACTCCCGGCTCGCCGCGCAGCGATCCGACGCGCGGTGGGATCACCCTCGAACTTAGCCCGATGTTGCCTGCCGCGTCACACGAACGGGCAACGATCACATAGCTGCCCGGCGGCGCCGGGCGCTTCCGGCCGCGCTCAACGATGTCGCCGAAGCAGGGCTCCTCGCGTTTGCGAAACGCGCCGATCGAGAGATCCCACTCTCCCTCGGCCTTCCCGCGAGTACTGAGGAAGGTCGCGACCGGACGCAGTCCCGTCCGCCGTCCCCGAACCTCGTAGACCAAGAACTCCGCCCGGCGCGTCGCAGCCACACCCGAGAACCTCAAACGCACACTCGCTGGCATGTCTGTCAGCGCGGAGACGGTGTGCTCGCCAATCACCGACGCCGACAACCGAGGAGCCGCGGTATCAACCACGAAGAATTTGTCCGGGATGAACGTTCGACCGCTGCGGCTCATCGAGATGCGCACGCGGTAGGCACCGTCAGGCACTGGGTCGCCACTTCGAGCGCGCCCGTTCCAGAGAAAACGATGCACTCCGGCCCCAAGGTGGCGATCCTCGGCCAGGGTTCGAACGACACGCTGCGCGCGGTCGATCAGCTCAACGGTGACGACATCGCGCTCCTTCGTCCTGAAGCGAAGACGAGCACGATCGCGCAGCTCGTCGCCGTTTGGAGATACGTACTTCTTCACCTGCACGGCGTAGACCAGCGGATCCGTCCGCTTGAGCCGCTGCGCCACGAAGAACGCCGTGAAGGTCGCAAGCACGAGCAGTGCAAAGACCACTCGCGAGATCAGCGTCGCCCGGCTCACGGCGCAAGGCTAACGGCCATGCGTCCTGCCTACTGCTCGATATCGGTGCCCAGCACCACAATCACGGGCGCCGAGCCGCCGGCCGCCGCGGTGTCGGGGTCGACTTCTTGGACCTTCTTGATCCCGAGCTCTTGCGCGACTTCCTCAGCTTCTAGCTTGCTGCCAGCCGCGTAGTAGACGACACTCTCGACGTGATTGACGTTGTCGTTGCGATTGCCGGTCGTGACCTGGGTGAAATCTGACTGGACGAGCTGGTCATTGACGATCTTCGCGAGGCCGGAGATCTCGGTGCCGTTGAGCACGCTGACGACAACGGCCGGACGGTTGATCTGCGGATTGCGCTTGCCGGTTGACGGCGTGCGTGCATCACGCTGCGCTCGCGCCTGACGCGCATCGTTGTCGGCGGCCGGTTCTTCCTCGCCGGACAACTGCGTCGCCAGCAGGAACACCGCGAAGACAGCAACGAGCATTCCCGCGATAACGAACGGTGTGCGGCTCGGGCGATCTTCGGCTGGGCGATCGATCGTGTCGTAGTACCCCGCGCCGGTGTTCTCGAGCGATTGGTAGTAGTCGGCCGGGACGCTCGGCAACGGCGGACGCGTGACAGCTTGAAACTCGGAAGTGCCCAGCGGGGGCAACGGCGGCAGTGGACCGCCGCCACGCGTCGCGGCTGGTGTCGAGGGCGCCAGCCGGCTCGGCCGGACCTCGCCTGTCTGACCCGGCGCGACTGGAGCATCGGTCGGAGGCGCGGCAGAAGCGGAAGCGGCCAGCTCAGCAGGAACCTCGCTCTGCTGCGCACCGGTCTCGATCGGCGTAAACGGCGGCGGAGAAATCATCGTGTCACCCGGTGCGCCGCTGCCGTTGGTGCCAGCGGGAAGCGGCTCTTCAATCACCGGGTATTCACCACTCGCGCCTTCCATCCCCGCGACGATCGGTTCGGGAGCCGGCTCACCCTCGACAAACTCGGCCGGTCGGTCAGCTTCAAGCGGTACGCCGTCTGCTGCCTCGCCGTCGGCCGCCTCGTGATGCTCCGGCGCACCTTCCATGCCTTCGACGATCGGATCGTGGTGCTCTTCTTCAACGCCCGGATCTTGCACGACCAACCCGGCATCGACCCCGTGTTCCTGTGCGATCGAAGCCGCGGCCTGCGCCTCGCTCTGGCGCATCGTCATTGACTCATAGGCCTGAGCGATCGCCTGTGAGGCGATCTGCTGAGCGCGCAGGTCGACCTCGGCGGCGCGCTCCGGCTCGCGGCCCGCCCAGTCACGCAGGCGTCGAACATCACGCGCTTGCGAGAAGTACAACATCGCGAGCACTGCAAGGCCGACGATGCCGGCGACGCCGGCAATCGCGCCGACGTTTACGAGTATGTCTTTGAGCTCGCCCAAGTGGCCGAAAAGGAGGTTCCGTGCAGACTACTCAAGCTCGAGCGTCGCTCCGACACTCAAACCGGCCGCGGCCTGCACCAGATGGGCGAGCGCCTGGGGATTGCCGGTCGAGATCAGGCGCTCGACCTCATCGAAAATCTCCTCGACGCGGTCGGGGCCCATCGCCTCGCGCTCGGCGCGCAGAATCTTCTCGGCGCTGGTCGGCATCGGCCGCTCGTCAGGGTTATAAAGATCCTCGTGCAGCTTCTCGCCAGGTGCCGGGGCGGTAATCACGATCGGAATGTCAACCTCTGGCTCGAGGCCCGCTAGCGAGATCATGTTGCGGGCCAGGTCGATGATCTTCACCGGCTCGCCCATTTCGAGCACGAACGTCTCGCCGCCACGGCCGAGGTCGCCGGAGCGGATGATCAGTTGCACCGCCTCGGGGATCGTCATGAAGTAGCGGCTCATCTCTGGGTGCGTAACCGTCACCGGCCCGCCGGCGAGGATCTGTCGGCGGAAAATCGGCACGACGCTGCCGCTCGATCCCAGCACATTGCCGAACCGCACCGCTACATAAGTCGTGCCCTCGTGGCGCGCCTGCGCGCTCTCGATCGCCCACTCGGCGAGCGCCTTGCTCGCACCCATCGTCGTCTGCGGTTTGACCGCCTTGTCGGTCGAAACCAGGACGAATCGTGAAACGCCGTGCTGCCCGGCAAGCTCGGCGACGGTGCGCGTCGCGACCGCGTTGTTGCGGATCGCCTCGACCGGATTCTCCTGCATCAGCTGCACGTGCTTGTACGCGGCGGCGTGGAAGACGATGTCGGGCGAGAACTCATTGAAGATCTCCTGCATGCGCGGCAGCTCTTTGCAGTCGCCGAGCACCGCCTCGATCTGACCGAAGTGCCGGTCTTCTTCGAGTTCGCGGCGAATGTTGAAGAGGTTGTCCTCGGCGTGGTCGACAAGGATGATCTTGCGCGGCCGCACCCGCGCGATCTGGCGGCAGAGCTCGCTGCCGATCGAGCCGCCGGCCCCGGTGACCATCACCACTTGCCCGGCGAGATAAGCACCGACGCGGTCGAGTTGCATCACGATCGGATCGCGCCCGAGGATGTCCTCGACCTGGACCTCACGCAACTGCTTGACGACGTTGACGCCTCCGCGCAGCATCTCGAAGACGGTCGGCAACGTTCGAACTGGGATGTTGCGCTGACGGCAGGCAGCGACGACGCGCTGACGCAGCACGCCGGGCGCGGACGGGATCGCGATGATCACTTCGTCCGGCTCTGCCTCGGCAAGGATGCGTGGGAGATCTTCGGTCGTGCCGAGCACTTTCAACCCGACCTGACGCATGCCCGACTTGCGCGGGTCGTCGTCGACGAAGCCGATCGGCGCCTCGCCCAGTTCGGGGTTGCGCAGCATTTCGCGGGCGACCATCTGGCCACCTTCGCCGGCACCGACGATGAGGATTTCTCGGCCGGTCGGTAAGCGGTAGCCACGGAGTGGTTTCTCAACGATCGTGCGGACGGCGAAGCGGGAGCCGGCGACGAGCACAAGCGTGATCAGAAAGTCCAGCGCGACGATGCCGCGCGGCATGGCGATCTCGGCCGGGTTGATCGCGTAAACACCGCCAAGTAGCGCAAGGCTGCTGAGCACAACCGCCTGAATGATCTTGCGGAAGTCATCCGCATCCGTGTAGCGCCACCACTTCGAATACATCCGAAACAGCGCGAAGATCACGATCTTGCCGGCGATCGCAAACGGCAGCACCGTCGTCATCAGGTCTTCGTAGATCGACGGCACCCCGTTGTCGAAGCGCAGCATGAAAGCCCCGTAAAACGCCGCGCCAACGAGAATCGCGTCGGCTGCGATCTGCTGGATTCGGTGCAACAGGGCCGAGCGACGCAGGCGTCGCAGGAACCGGTATGAACTGCGGCGGGGGCGCATTAGGGGTTGATTCTACGGGGGAAGCCCGATAAAGGATTTTGGTCAGCAACGCGGCGCCCGACTTGCGCGGGTCGTCGTCGACGAAGCCGATCGGCACATCGAGTGTTCTACTCGCTTAGCAACGGCTCGATCCACGGTCGGAAATGTTGAAGAAACTGCAGCGACGATTCGTGAACGAGCTTTGCGGCACGGTGGACATCTCCAGCTGCGGAGTCGATGTAGAAGTGCTCAATCATCCGGCGGGCATTGTGGGCGCGTCGCAGTTTTCGGCAGAGCGTCGCAGGAATGATCTTCTCGTTGCGTAGCACTTCGAAAGCGCGTTCTGCCTCGGAGCCAGAAGTCCCGACGCGGTCAAACGCCGCCAGAGTCACACCGTTTCGTGCGAGTTCTGCGATGTAGTTCTGGACTCTGCCGAGCGCGCGCTCGACTGCCTGAGCACGGTTATACGCCGTCATATCGTCGACCGTGTCGAATGCTTTCTTGAAGGCGACGAGATCGAAGTCGTCGCCGAACGCACGCATCGCCGATTCCAACGCTGAGTACTCGCGCGGAAACGCCGCGAGGTGCGCGACTACGTCTCGAATCGCACGCTTACGTTGGGTCTTTGATAGGTCGCCGCTCACGTGAGCCGCGAGAGCAGGTGATCGATTCCGCGCAGAGCGGCAGCACGACCACGTTCCTGCTCTGCCGCGCCACGGCGGCGCAACATCGGTTGTTGCCGCCGCAGCTTGAGCCAGATTCCGTCGCGGTCGATCAGAGGACGTGCCTCCTCGATCACGCTTGACAAGAACGCGGGGTCGCGCCTCGCATCGCTGAGCCTGGTGAGATCTACCGGACGGTCAATCGCTACGGAGAGCTTGGCGCCGAGATCCGCCAGTCTTTCGAGACTCGGATCGTGCAGCTCGACGATCAGATCGCAGTCACTTCGTGGCGAGTGGGTGCCTGAAGCGACCGACCCATAGAGCAGCGCAAGCCGCACGTTGGATTCAGTTCGCAGTGATTCGCGAAGCGCGGCGATGGTGCGCCATGTCTGTCGGACGAACTCCCGCTCTAGCAGTGAAATATCCAGAGAACGTTGCGATCTGCGATCGGCTCGAATCACGCCATCGCGGACCGCACGACGGAGCGTCCGTTCGTTCACGCCAACCTCGGATGCAAGTTCCGCCAGAACAGTCATATGTCCATTATACCGATCTCATGTGTCCGATAAGACCGTTCGGTCACGACTTCGCTACGAAAGTGAAGGTCTAGCTCGCTGCCCCA
>JBASTN010000053.1:0-4132 GCA_049274915.1 Solirubrobacterales bacterium | reverse complement strand
ATGCGGTCGGCCGACTGGGACTTCGCCTGGGCGGGGTAGACGACGAACCCGCCAACAAGGACGAGTGCGACTGCAACCACACCAAGGACGACTGATTTGCGCATGCGTAGTCGCGACAATACCGATTAGTTATGACGCGACAGTGAACCCATGGACGGCCGTCGGAACGCACACCGCGCCGTTTGCCGCAACTGCGCTATCGGACGCTAAGCGCCGTAACGGCGAATCCAATTGCGCAGCACGCTGTAGCCGCGGCGTGGCTCACCGCGAGCGCTGACGAGCCCGGAGTCCCATGCACGGCCGCCGACTACGCGGCGGTCGCTGCCGTACCACGTGTATAAGTAAACGCGTTGGATTCGACGTGACTTACGCGAGAGACTGAGGGTGCGACTAACCGACGCCGCCGCGCGACGTTCGTTGTAACGAAACTTGGTGCCAAAGTTGACGATGCCGCCGACCTCGGTCAGCCAAAGCTTGCCCTTAACGGCGTTGAGAAGCTTGAGCGTCGCTGTATTGCGCCACGCGGTCTTGCGGTTGGAGTCCGCGTAGCTGTGCAGGCCCCACAGGCGGGCCTTACTGCCGGCGAACTTCTTGAACTGGGCAATCCACGGCAGCATGTTCTTTTGGTCAAGCACGTCGGCCGCGACGATCTTGCAGCCACGGCAGATCTGGCGCGCGAGCTTGAAGTACTGGGCAGCACGTTTGGGATTACGCGCAGTCGGCTGCGTGTGATGGTTGGCCTCGTTCCAGACAGTCAGCGTGCGTACTTCCGGGAAGTCCCTTTGGAGCGACCGGAGCGTGTAGCGATACTGCCCAAGCGACGGCAGCTGGCGCAGCGACCTCGTGCCGTGGTTGATTGCGATCATCGGCTCGATGTTCTGTGACTTCGCGCCATTTATCCAGGCGCGCAGGTCGGCGACCTGGTAGTCGTATTTGTAGAAGTCCCACGGCAGGACCTTGCGGGAGATCTTCGAGCCGAGCTTCTGAAAGTTGGGGTCACTGAACATCGCGTAGCCGTTCTCGCCGATACCGATTGTCGGACGGGCGTTCGCCGGACCCGCCGTGACGGCAAGGAGCCCGATCGTCAGCGTGACCAGTGCCAGGGCGACGCGCGCGGAGATGTTCTCATGAGAGCCGAGCATTGAATGAAACCTTCCAGTTGGTAGAGCACTAGGCGCGCTGCGGAGTTGCGCCCGAGTGGCCGAAGCAATTGTTATCGCCACTTAATACGGCGAGCAAAACACCTGAGACTCGGTAACTACAAGCTCAGCGCACCGTAACCATGCGAGCGAATGCACCTTTGGCGTGTTTCTTGCCAGCTCGCCTCGCTACTCGTTCCGCTTCGTCTCTTGTTGCAAACGGCCCGGCGTAAACGACCCAAAAGCCTCTTCGAAGTTCGTTGATCTCGTTCGATCGAAGAATTCTGGCGTCGACGCCTACTCCGATCAGCGTGTCTCGGCCGTCTTCTGCGTTGACCAATCGTCTAAAGGATGCGAGCTGGGTGATCCAGCCATCGAACTCCGGGGTTTCCGAGCGCGAGGATCCGGAGCTAAGTGAGTCGCCGGTGGTCGACCCATCTGCCACCCCCGCGTCACCTTCGGGTTCGATCAGATCATCTTCTTGAAGCGTCGACTGATCATCAGTGACATCGCTCTCCTGGAGCGTGGGATCGACGTCGTCGGCGAGTTGATCGAGCGATGTCGAGTTCGAATCGACCGCCGAGGCGATCATCGCGATGCCCGCGCCTCCGCTTGCGATCGCGATCACCGCCGCAATCACAGCTGCGGTGAGGATGCCATTTGATCGCGACTGTTGCGGTGCTCGACCGGCTGCGGTCTCGCCGCGAAGATCAAGCACGACGGTGCCAGCGAGCTTGTCGTGGAGCGTCTGACGGCGAGCATCCCAGAGCGGCCACAGATTGGTCGCAATCATGAACAAGCCGAGGGTGATCGCATTGATCAATCCGGCCACCCAGACGCGGACGAGATATGTGCTAAACGAGATCGGCAATCCATCGAGGCGCACAATCTTGATCGCCATCGCCTGCTTGCCCGGTGACTGGCCGCGCCGGGGCTCACTGCGGAAGTATTGAAACGAGAACCAAAACAACTGGATGATCGTCAGCGCGAGAGTGCCGATCAGGTAAGTCACGACTGTCGCCTCGAGCGACGATTTGGTCGCGATGCCCAGTGCGAGCACGACCAAGCCTGTCATCGCCCAGATGAACGCGCCATCGACCAGCGCGCCGCCGACTCGGCGTGACCAGCTGGCGTATGCGGTGCTAGGTGGTGCTGGCTGGGCTGCCGGTGGTCGGGCTGCGGGTGGTTGGGCTGCGGGTGGCCTCGGCGACAGCGAGGGCGTAACTGGTGGCGGCGGTGTGAACGTCGACGAGGACTCGATGCTCGGCGCATTCGAGATCAGCGTCGGGGCTTCTTCTGACGCGCTGGTCGAGGTCGGAGGGGCGACCGCCTGCGTCGCGGTGGACGAATCCGATCGCAGGGCTGCGCCGCAGGATCCGCAGAACTTCCCTGCGGGTGTGTCGGCGAGGGTGCCGCAGGATGGGCAGAACGCGGTCATTCGGCTTTGGTCAATGCCTCAGCGTGTCTTTGACTGTTCTTCGAGAATCTGTTGCAACAGCTTGGTCTGAGCCGAGCCCTCCTCGAGCACGCGGAACAAGATCACATACATCTCGAGCGCAAGCCGCCAAGTTGCAGTCAGAACGAAGAACAGCAACGGAACGCCGATTAACGCGGCAAGGATGATTCCGCCTGAGTTGGTTCCGAAGGCGCCAATCAGGATCAGCAGACACCACAGGCCCTCGGCCAGCAGCAGAAGGAGATAGGTCGCTCCAACGATTTTGACTGTCACCAGATTCTCGAAACGCAGGTCGAACAGCCCAGTGAAAAAATTCGATGCCGCACTTGGTGGCATGTGGGGCGGAACGGCACTGTGACCGACCGCCGGCTGAGGCTGAGGTTGCGGTTGCGACTGCGGCGGGGGTGGCGGCTGTTCGCCCACAGGCTGCGATGAATGGACTGGAGTACCACAGTTCGGGCAGGCAGCAGAGTTCTCCGCAATCTGACCGCCGCAGTTCGTGCAGAATCGGTTCGGATTCATCGTCTTCAGCTTTCGGGTAGGCGACCCCTCGGCACGAGCCTGATGATGCGAGCATGAATCGGCCGAAGTACACACGCTGGCCGCTGCCGAGTCCAGAGAGACTAGCGAAAATGATGACCCGATTTAGATGACTGCCACACCCCGGTTCGATAGCCCCGTGTGGGGTGAAACACATGTCCTCAGAGTTGTGACGCGCTCCGCGCGGAAGCGGGTGTATCTCGCTGCTCCGGCGAGGCGGGACCTACCCGCCTGGGGCGGGCTCGCCAGATTCTGCTGCGACGGCGCGGAGCCACTTGACGGCCGTTCGAAGGCCGATTTCTGCCCCAGTCGGCTCGCTTTCGTTTCCGAGGGCCGTCACGACGAATCTGCCGACACGAAACCCACAGCGCTGATACGGATCGTCGCCCGACTCGGTCGACCGCACGCAGATCGTCCCGTCCGGCACCTCGGTCGACGGTCTTGAGTCCATGGTTTTCCGGCCGCTCTGCGTGATCAAGCCCGGACCGAACGCATCGGTGCTTTCTGCCTCGGAACCGAAATCCAAAACGGCAATTTTCTCAAACGGATAGCTCACGTCGCTCGCGTCATCCGGCGAAAGCTCGTCGTTTGCGGCCTCGCATCCAAAAACAATCGCCGCCGGGCCAGATGAGTCAGAGCGCGGCTCGAGCTCGGGGCTGGAGCATACGGTCCCGACGGGAAGCCCGGTCAGTGCAACATTGGCCATTTCCCGTACATCAGGAAGTGTGCTCGGATCGAAACCGAGCAACGTCGCTGCCTCGGTGGCTGAAGATGGTTCAGTGTCGTCTGAGCAGCCGGCTGCGGGCGCAAGCACGATCGAACAAAAGATCATGCAAACGAGAAGCCGAGCTGACATGAGAGACGTCGGCGATTACCAGCGGTAGTGCGAGAAGGCCTTGTTGGCCTGTGCCATGCGGAAGATGTCTTCCTTCTTCTTGTAGGCACCACCCGCGTCTTGCTGGGCATCGATCAGTTCGTAGGCGAGGCGGTCGGCCAT
>JBASTN010000052.1:0-7046 GCA_049274915.1 Solirubrobacterales bacterium | reverse complement strand
TCGCAGAGCTGATTAACCAGCCACACGCCGTAGCCAGACACTTGCCCGGGCGACGGCGGAATACGACCGATCAAGCGATCTTCGATCAGGCCGGCGTCAGAAATCTCGCAATAGACGTTGGCGGTGTCGGACCAGGCGCGCAGAACTCCGCGCCCCGATGCATGCAGCAGACTATTGGTCGCGAGTTCGTTGACCGCCACCGAGAGATCGCTCGCTCGTGACGCACTCAGTCCAGAGTCGGCCGCAACACGGCGGGTCAATCCACGCAGAGCCGCGAGATCGCTCACGCTGCTGAAGTGTGCCTCGACCGCGGTCGTCGGGGCTCGCTCCAGCTCTCCAACAAACGGGACACCAGCGACTTCAGGATCGACGTACGCGTCGCTGACCGTCGTGACTCCGGCGTGCGAAAGCACGGGGTGCGTGCGACGTGCATTGTCGATCACCGTTGATGAGAGTGTGTCGGTGTCGTACGGACAGGCGATCCAGAATGACTCTGCATCTTCAAAGGCGAGATTAAGCAGATGCTCCATGTGTTCGGCCTCGGCGAGCTGCGCCGGCGTGCGATCTGCCCAGATCGGTTCACCGATCCCGCGCAGCGTCTGCCCCGGACCACCGTGCCCGGCGAGGAACTCCTTCCAGGCCGGGATGATCCGACCGGGGTTCGCACCGATGTCGACCATGTCGACGATCATTACTCCGTCGTCGTGATCGCCCAGTGCCCTACGTAACTCAGCACCCTTCCGCTCGCTCACAGCTACCAGGGTCGGATGATGCAGCTCAACAGCGTCGCGCAGGAATGGCTCGGCGAAGGTAAGAAAATCATCGAGGCCGGCGTAGAACACGGCCTCGTGGTGAAACCCCTCTGGAGTGCCCTCCGGAGCGTGGGAATGGTTATGTGAACTCATCGTCTGCCTCTCCAGATCAACATACCCGCTGACTACCCGCGCGTATCACCAAAACTGAGATTTCTGAAAAGCCGCGATTCCCGACCCCACGCCAGGCCCATGCGTGAACGCAGAGCCGGGAATCGCTGTGAAATCGGCAGTTACTTGATGTAGCCGGAGTCCTGCAAGTACGCCGTCGCCGCCTCTGCCGGGGTCTCTTTGTCGAGATCCACGCGGGCGTTGAGCTCCTGGACCGCCTCGGCCGTCAGACCCTCATTGACCAGTTCAATGGTCTTCTGCAGGTCGGGACCGGCAGCCTGGACCGTCTCGTTCTTGACCAGGAAGGTCGAGTTGTAGGGCGGGAACATGCCCTTGTCGTCTTCGAGCAGCACGAGATCGTCGCGCTTGTTCTGCGGGTCGGTCGTGAACACGATCGAGACGTCGGCGTCGCCCTCTTTGAGCACCTCGTGACGCAGCGCCGGGTCGACAGGCACGAACTTCTTGAAGTTCAGCCCGTAGATCTCCTTCAAACCAAGCAGGCAGTCGAGACGCTGGCGACACTCTGGGGTCCCATAGAGCGTCAGATCGCCGGCCTTGTCGGCCAGGTCCGAGATCTTCGTAACGCCGAGTTCTTCGGCCTTGGCCTTGGTCAGTCCGACTTCGTTCGACGATGTAAACGGAGTCGGCGCGAACGCCGTGATGCCGTCTTCGGCGAAGTCCGATTTGACCTGGTCGAAGGCCTCGGTCGGGTCCTTCGGCAGCTCGTCCGACGGGACTTCGAAGAACGACAGCAGTGCAGTACCGGTGTACTCCGGGTAGCCGCTGATGTCACCGTCCTCAACGGCCTTCAGCGCCGTCTTTTCGTCACCGAGGTTGAGCTCCGTCTCGACGGTGTACCCGGCCGCTTCGAGCGCCTGGGCGTAGACCTCACCGAGCACCTTCTGCTCAGTGAAGTTCTTCGAGCCGATCGTCAGCGTCGTCTTTGCGTTGTCCGGGTTCGACTCGATTGCAGTCGTCTCGGCGGCGTCCGACGAGCCGGTCGTCGTGTCGTCGTCCGAGTCGCCACAGCCGACAACGGCGAGCATTAGCACCAATAGCAGTGCAGCGATGATTGGTCTGGCTTTCATGCAGGTGTCTCCCTTCGAGAGAGGATCGGGTGAATAGGACGGCGCTCGGATGAGGCCGACTGCGATGCGCGTATTCCGCGCGGAGTCACTGCGCGTTGCAGCGCGGCGAAAGTTGCTTCTGCGGTGACGGCGAGTAGCGCGACGACGATCGCGGCGGCGAGACGGCCGTCTTCGCCGTAAACGCCCCCGGCGATGATCGGATCGCCGAGCGTGACGACGCCGGCCAGCGGCGCGATAGTCGCGGTCGCGATCACATTCACGACCGACGTCCGCAACCCACCGAAGATCAGCGGCAGCGCAAGCGGTAGTTCAACGCGGCGCACAACCTGTAGTCCGCTCATGCCGATCCCGCGGGCCGCGTCGACGAGCTCGCGATCGACCTGCCGCACACCGACGTAGGTGTTGGTCAGGATCGGCGGGATCGCCAACAGCACCAGCGCCAGCGTGACGTTGGTGAATCCGACACCGAGGTAGGCAACGAAGAACGCGATCAGCGCCAGGCTCGGCACGGCGCGACCGATGTTCGAGACCGACGTCGCCAGAAACTCGCCGCGACCGATGTGGCCGAGCCAGAGCGCCAGCGGCACGGCGAGCAAAACCGCCACCAAGACAGAGGCAAAGGTCAACTGCAGGTGTTCTCCGAGCAGTGGCAGCAGCTGGGAGCCGCCGATCTCGGTGCCACCGCTACGCGCCTCGCGCGAGTGGAAGATGAAGTCGATCGCGTCACCGAACTGGTTCATGGTGCTCTTTCCCTCGTGACGGCCTCATCGGGATGCCTCTCGCTGCCACGGCACGAGCAACCGCTGTACCCCGAGCAACAGCAGATCGAAGATGACTGCCAACGCCACGCACAACCCGCCCGCGACGACGACGTTCGATTTGAAGTTGATGTCGGCGAAGATCTCGCCGCCGAGCCCGCCGGCACCGGCAAAGAATGCGAGCGTCGCCAGACCGACCGTCGTGGTTGTCGCAATGCGCAGCCCGGCGATGATCTCCGGCAGTGCGAGCGGCATCTCGACCCGCCAAAGCAACTGGCGATCAGTCAGACCGATACCGCGGCCGGCATCCTTCGCCTCGGCCGGAACGTTGTCGAGGCCAGCGATGATGTTGCGAAAGATGATCAGCAGCGTGTAGGCCGTCAGCGCGATCAGTGCCGTCGTCATCCCGCGGCCGGTGAGCGGCTGCAGCAAAAAGAACACGGCGATCGACGGCAGCGTGTAGAGCACGCCGGTGATTCCGACGATCGGACCGACCAGCCAGCGACGCCGGTGTGCCAGCAGCGCCAGACCGAGCGCGATCGCGAACCCAAAGATCACCGCAAGCACGGTCAGTTCGATGTGCCGCGTCAGCGGGCCGGTATAGCGGTCGAAGTTGTCGACGATCCACTCTGGGCAGAAGCCGTTCTCCTGCACACAGCTACCGCCCGAGCGGTCGCGCGATTCAAACGCGGCAAGCGGTAAACCAAAGTCGCTCACGACATCACCGGATCCCCGCTGGTCTCACGCACGTCGCGCTCGGCGAGCAACAGCGAGATGATCGAGATCGAGAGAATCCCGGTAACCGCGCCACTGCGGTCGATCACGGGGGCGTACTCGACTCCTTCAGACAACAGTGTCGCCAGCGCATCGCGCAGAACGGTGTCGGCATCGATCAGCGGCATGGCTGGAGTGTCGGTAGGCAGCTCAACTGTCTCGCGCGCCAGATCACGCTCCGATAGCCAGCCCAGGGGCTTGCCGTCTACGTCAATCACCAGCGGGTAGGGCACGTCGGTCTCGGCCAGCTGCGCCCGGGCGACGGCGGTCGCGTCGCCAGGCCGCACGCGCGGCGCATGCCAGAGCTTGAGGTCGCGCACCCGCAACAACGACAACCGTTTGAGCGCGCGATCAGAACCAACGAAGTCTTCAACAAACTCGTCCGCAGGATTAACGAGCAGTTCGGCCGGTGGCGCGTACTGGGCGAGCACTCCCCCAGTTTTCATCACTGCGACCTTGTCGCCCATCTTGATCGCCTCGTCAACGTCGTGGGTGACAAACACGACCGTCTTGCCGATCTCTGCCTGTAGTCGCAAAAACTCGTTCTGCAGCCGCTCGCGGTTGACCGGGTCAATCGCGCCGAACGGTTCGTCCATCAACATCAGTGGCGGATCAACCGCCAACGCGCGCGCCACGCCGATTCGCTGACGCTGCCCGCCCGAGAGTTGAGCGGGATACCGGTCACGCAGCTGAGCGGGGTCGAGCCCGACGAGTTCGATCAGTTCGTCCACCCGGGTGGAGATACGTTGCTTGTCCCAGCCCAACAGCTCTGGAACTACTGCAATATTGCCGGCGACAGTCTCGTGCGGGAATAGCCCGATCTGCTGAATCACGTAGCCGATCTCGCGTCGCAGCCTCGCCGGCTCGGCGTCGCGCACGCTGCGGTCGCCGATGCGGATGTCACCCGAAGTGATCTCGGTCATGCGATTGACCATCCGCATCGCCGTCGTCTTGCCGCAGCCTGACGGTCCAACGAGCACACAGATCTCCCCCGCCGGAACCTCGAAGGACAGACGGTCGATCACCGGCTCAGGCGAACCCGGATACGACTTGGAGACCTCGTCGAAGGTCAGCGATGCGGCTGGATGCTCAGTCATTGCGGAGTGGCGAGCTGAGAACTGGCGAAGGGGAAAGTGGCGAAGGGGGAAGTGGCGAAACGGGAAACTTCAGTGCGGATCTTTGCGACGAGCGACCACGGCGACCGCCGCACCCTCGGCGGCCAGCATCCGCGCAGCCGCCTCACCGATGCCGCTGCTGGCACCGGTGACCAGCGCCACGGTCTGATTGAGTCTGCCCATTACCTAGTTCTATCCGATCCATCAGCCCTAGCGTCCGCCAGCTCGATTTCTGACGGCTTATGATCGCGCCCGATGCAAGAGCCACCCCGACCAGGACGCCGCCTCCTAAGCCAACAACGGATCGGTACGCTCGCGCTGGTCGCGATCGCGCTGGCGATGGGGACCGTGATCCACGCACTCGGTTGGGCTCAAACCTCGAACTTCGCGCTCGTTCGCGCGCTATCCGACGGCACCGCGCAGATCGACCGCTACAGCTGGGAGACGCGCGACTCGGCCTACAACGACGGCCACTACTACAGCGTCAAAGCGCCGGGCATGCCAGCGCTAGTACTGCCGCTCTACGGCGTGCTCGACTTCAGCGGCGGCGAGCGGCGCTCGATTCGGATGGCGGCCGAGGCACGCGAGGCGGGAGCACTGCGTTGGTACCGCGCCGGCGTCGCCAGCAACCAATACGCCGGCGACCTGCAGCTCGCGCGCAAGACCCGATCGGACATCGAGAACTACACGCCGCTGGTCTGGATGCTCGGACTGCTCGGCTGTGTCGTACCGGCTCTGGCGATGATGCTGTTGGTGCGGCGGTTCGCCGAAGCGATCGCTCCCGGCTTCGGAACGATCTGCGCCGTGGCGCTGGGCGCAGGCACAATGGTGATGCCATTCGCGACGCTGTTCTTCTCGCACGTGCTCGCTGCTCTACTTGCCTTCGCCTGCTTCTCGCTGCTTTGGGCCGAGCGCGCAGGACCTCAGCGGTTGGGTCTGCTTGCCGCCGCTGGAGCCACCGCCGGTTTGGCGGTCACTACCGAGTATCCACTCGCCTTGGCGGGCGCCGTGCTGGGGATCTACGCCGTCGCCCGAGGCCGGCGGCCGCTGTTTCGCACGATGTTGCGGCGCGGTCTGGCGTACAGCGGCGGAGTCGTCGCCGGGGTGTTACCGCTGCTCGCATACAACCTCTGGGCGTTCGGTTCGATCACACACTTCTCATACAAGAACGCCGTGGCAGTGCAGGGTCAGAGCGGTCACGATCAGCTCGGGCTCAACGACGGCGGGTTCTTCGGCATCGGCTCGCCATCGTTTAGCAACTTGTTCGACCTGCTGCTTTCGAGCAAAGGCCTGCTGGTGATCTCGCCCGTCCTTGCGCTTTCGCTGGTCGGCTTGGTGACGATGTTCCGCGGCAAGCATCGCGCGGAGTCGCTGGCAATCGGCGGACTGACTCTCGTCTATCTGATCTACAACGCCGGCTACTGGTTGCCGTTCGGCGGCGGCACACCAGGTCCACGATTTCTGATCCCCGTACTGCCATTTCTCGCCGTCGCACTAGCTCCGGCGATCAAACGCTTGACGGCCACCGGCGTCGCGCTGATCATCCCCTCCGCGTTGACGATGGCCGCCGCCACCGCGACACTGCCGATGATCGGCAACGGCGATACCGGCCTGTGGTGGCACCTGATCAAGATTGAGAACTTTTCACAGACGTGGATGTCGGTGCTCGGAGCGGACAACGAGTGGTGGGGAATCTCCCCGTTCATCGTCGCGATTGTCGTCGGAGTCGCTTTGGCGATCGTCGCAACGCCGATCAACTGGTCACGTGACATCGCGATTGCGATTGCCGCGGTCAGCAGCTGGGCGCTGCTGACGACGATCGTTCCGGCATCGCCGATATCGAACTCGCCGCGCGCCCACGACTTCACGCCGCTGGCATTGATCGCGTTGGTGACATCACTGACGGTGGTCTGCGGCGGGGCCGCAGCCGAGCGGATTAATCGAGTTCGAAGATCACAACGCCTGCGCGCCGCGACTTAGTCACTCCTAGTCCGTCAATTGGTCGCAGGTCAGCGGACGCCCAGGCGGTGCCGGAAGCCAGATACGGGTGCAGCACGACGCTGCGCACACCCAATCGGCGTAACGCGGTCACCGACGAGGCGTCGGGGAAGTTGCGCACGCGCCGGGTCAAGGCCGTGAACGAGGCCGGATCGATACTTCCACGACCGTTGACGATCTGAGGAAATCCCTCGGTTGACCAAAAGACGTAGCGGCGGTTGGCAGCGATCGTGATCGGGATATGTAGCCGTGGCGCTGGCGCGGCACGCTGTCCGACCGGTTCCAGCGGCGCGCGTGGATTCGACGGGCCGGCAATCAGCCCGCCGCCGGGCGGTGCCGGTTGGAACCCCGACCCCTCAACGCAGACGAGTGCAACCAGCGCCGCACAGG
>JBASTN010000051.1:0-24866 GCA_049274915.1 Solirubrobacterales bacterium | reverse complement strand
TGCTGCCAGCCGCGACGCGATTGACCGCGGGCGGCACGCACACCTGTGCCGCGGTCGCCGGCACGACCTACTGCTGGGGCGAAGGGTCGTCGGGGCAGATCGGGACCGGCTCCGCATCACAAGTGCTTGTTCCGACGGCGATTGCGCTGGGGACTGCCGACCCGTTGATTCTCGACGCCGGGAGCGCCCAGACCTGCGCGATCGACAATGCCGGTGTCGCTGCGTGCTGGGGTTCGAACACCAACGGTCAGCTCGGCGACGGCACAACCGCTCAAAGCAACGCGGCGGTTTCCGTTGCCGGTCTAGCCGGAACGAAGCTGATCGCCGCCGGCAGTGCGCACGGTTGCGGTTCGACCTTCGAAGGCTTCATGTACTGCTGGGGCGAAAACGCCTCCGGCCAGCTCGGCGAGAACTCGAGTACCGACTCTTTTGCGCCGCTGCCTGTGTATGACGTGTCGGCGCCAACCGCAGTGACGGCCGGACTCGCCCATACCTGCGTAATCCTCGCCAGTGGTCAGGCGCAGTGCTGGGGCACGCGCTCCAGCGGGCAGGTCGGCGACGGGGTTACGGGTACGTCGATCAGGATCCGGACGAACGTCTCCGGAATGACCACCGCCTCAAGAATCTCTGCCGGGAACAACCACACTTGCGCGTTAGTCGTCGCGGCCACCGTGCACTGCTGGGGGACCAACGGTTTGCGACAGCTTGGCGACGGCACCACCGTCGGGTCAAGCAACGTTCCGACGACCGTGACCGGACTGTCTTCAGTGATCGCCGTCGACAGCGGCGGTAACCACACTTGCGCAATCGTCACCGGCGGGCAGGCGAAGTGCTGGGGCGGTAATGCCAGCGGCCAGATCGGTAACGGGAACACGACTTCCCCGATCACCGCGGCGACCAATGTCACGGGTGTCAACAACGCCACGGCGATCAGCACTGGCGGCAGCCATAGCTGCGCGATCGTCGGCACCGGCTCGGTTAAGTGCTGGGGACAGGGCGCTAACGGCCAACTCGGCAACGGTGCCAGCGCCAGCAGCTCGACGGCGGTCAATGTCAGCGGCATCACCAATGCAACTGCGATCGAGGTTGGAGACTTTCATAGCTGCGCGATCGTCGCGCTAGGCGCGGTCAAGTGCTGGGGGGCAGCGGGGTTTGGTCGTCTGGGTAACGGCGACTCCGCCACCGACCGCAACACCCCGGTTGATGTAAGTGGTTTGATCGGTGCCGTGAAGATCGCAGCCGGTGGTAGTCACACCTGCGCGACTCTGGGATCGGGCAAGGCTTACTGCTGGGGCAAAGCGGCGGACGGCGCACTTGGAAACGGACTCAACTCGCCGGACCGCACGACCCCGTACGAGACCGACCTGATCGACCCGTTGCTAAACATTGCGATCGGCGACGGTGCAGTGCTCGAGACCGATCAGCCGTCGATCGGCTTCTCTGTGATCGACTCGCCGCTGCACAACCCGACCGAGTGCAATCTCGACGGCGGCGGCTGGAACGGCTGTAATACGCCCTTTACTCCAAGCGGCCCGCTGTCGCTGGGCGACCACTCGCTTGGTGTGCGAACGAACAAGCTGATCGACGGGGCACCCCTGGCGACCACGTACATCAACTTCTCCGTCAGCGTGCTGATGCCGAGTGTGCAGATTGACTCGCCCTACAACGGTCAGTATGTCGCCGATGCCACGCCAGCGATTGGCTTCACGGTCGACGGAACCAATCCACTTAGCGTCGAATGCCAGATCGACGGTGGGGGCTACGCGGCTTGCGCGTCGCCGTTCATTACTCCGACGTTGAGCAATGGTTCGCACACGATCGACGTTCGTGCCACCGACCCGAATACCAACGTAGCCACGAGTTCAGTGACGTTCACCGTCGACACGGTTAACCCAGTTCTCACGATGACGACGCCGACCGCGTCGATGGTGACGGCCGACAGCACGCCGGCCGTCGGCTTCTCGATCGGCGATAGCTCGCCGACCACCGCCGAGTGCAGCGTCGACGCCGGGGCTTACTTCAGCTGCGCATCACCGTTTGATCTAGCCACGTTGGCCGATGGAAACCACACTGTTAACGCCCGCGCATTCGATCAGGCCGGCAACACCAGTGCGACCGTCTCACGAACCTTCAGAGTCGATACCGCGGCGCCGACGGTTTCGGTCTCGGCACCGGCGAATGGTTCCGGAACGAACGACACGACGCCTGCGGTCAGTTTCACGGTCAGCGACGCAAGCACCTACACGACAAGCTGCAGCGTCGACGGCGGGGCTTACAGCGCGTGCGCCAGCGGCGCGAGTCTCGTGGCGCTTGGCGAAGGCGCGCACAGTGTCAGCGTTCAGGCCACCGACGTGGTCAACAACGTCGGTACCGGCTCCGCGAGTTTCACGATCGATGTCACGCCGCCGAATACTTCGATCACAGGTAATCCCGCCAATCCGACCGATCTGACGTCGGCGAACTTCACTTTCAGCGCGAGCGAGACCTCGACCTTCGAGTGTCGAATCGACGGCGCGGCATACGCGTCGTGCACGACACCGCGCAACTACGCCGGACTGACCGCGGCCAGCCACACATTCGATGTTCGAGCGACCGACACGGCCGGAAACGTCGACGCCACGCCGGCGAGTTACACCTGGACGGTCGATACGAATCCGCCCGACACGACGATCGTCACGGGGCCGGCCGCAGCCAGCAACGTGCCTTCAACGACTGCCAGCTTCACATTCAGTTCGGCCGAGGCAGTGACCTACGAGTGCAAGCTCGATGCTGCGGCCTATGCGACGTGCCCGACGCCGCATGTCATCTCCGCGCTAAGCCAAGGCAGTCACACACTGCTGGTGCGTGCGGTCGACCTTGCGACCAACGTTGATGCGACGCCGGCGAGCCGAACTTGGAGTGTCGACACGATCGACCCGTCGGTGACGATCAGCGCACCGAGCAATGGCGGCTGGGTCACGACAACGACGCCGGCGATCACATTCGGCGTCGCCGACGCAAGTACGACGACGACCCAATGCAGCGTCGATTCGGGAAGCTTCACCGCGTGCACGACCGGGTTCGTCACGTCGGCGCTTTCTCAGGGCGCGCACGACGTCCAGGTTCGCGCGACCGACGCGGCCGGCAACCAGGGCAGCTCGACCGTCAACTTCACGATCGACACAGTCAACCCGACCGTGGTGATCAACTCTCCAGCCAGCGGAGCGACCAGTGGCAGTTCGACACCGACGGTGGCGTTCACTGTCACGGAGGCCAACGCGGCAGCGACGCAATGCCGAGTTGACGGCGGCAGTTGGGTGACCTGCGGACCGACTTCGTACACGCTGCCGGCGCAAACCAACGCCAGCCACACCGTGGAAGTCCGTTCTACGGACCAGGTCGGCCGCACGGGCACGGCAAGTGTCACCTTCACCGTCGATACGACCTTTCCGACGGTCACGGTCTTGACACCCGTCACCGCATCAGTCACAAACGACACTACGCCGACTCTCGACTTCATCGCTAACGGCACCGCGACGCCACTGACGATCGACTGTTCGTTCGACGGCAGCGGGGTCTGGGTCACCTGTGCGGACACGCAACCGCTGCCTGCGATGACAGAAGGCGTCCACGACCTGACGGTGCGCGTGACCGACAATCTCGCCCGTCAGACGACGGCGTATGTCTCGAACATTCGGATCGATACGACTAATCCGGCGGTCACGATTAGCGCACCTGCTGCTGGCACGACAACTAACGATTCCACTCCATCGGTGACCTTCGGCGTGACCGACGCGACCTCGACAGTGCTTACCTGCAGCGTGGACGCAGGGGCATTCGGTCCGTGTGGCTCGCCCTTCACAACGGCGTCGCTGTCGGATGGAGCACACAGTGTGAACGTCCGAGCGACTGACGCTGCGGGCAATATCGGCCAGTCGAGTGTCGGTCTGACCGTCGATACCGCCGCGCCGGTGCTGTCGATTAGCTCACCAACGACCGGTGCGACGATCGCGTCGCTGTCGCCGAGCATCAACTTCGCCGCGACCGATGCCACCGCAACGTCATACAGCTGCAGCATCGACGGCGGAGGCTTCGCACCCTGCGTGTCGCCGTTTAGCCCTAGTCTCGCTGCCGGTGCGCATAGCGTCGACGTGCGTGCCACCGACGCGGCCGGAAATCAGCAACTGCAGTCGGTTGCCTTTACTTTGACGACGCCCGTCACGCCGGCCCCGCTGTCGCCGACCCCCGCGCCCCCGTCTCCGACACCGCCAAGCGAGCCGGTCCAGCACAAATCGCTGTTGATCGCGAAGCAGACCAAGCTCAAGCTGAAGCTTCTGGTCAAGCTCACACCGCCGATCGGCTCACCTGCGACCTGCGCCGGGGCTGTCTCTTTCGCCGGAAAGTTGAAGGGCAAGGCGGTCAAGGTCAGCGCACCACTCAAGCAGCAGTCAGGCATCTGCATCGCTGCGGCGACCGCGAAGCTGAAGAAGGGCATGCGTGGCAAGCTCAAGCTGACGATCTCGTACGGCGGGACGCCGCAGATCGCTTCGTTCAAGATGATCAAGTCGATCAAGATCAAGTAGGGGTGGCGACGCGGTTTGTGCCGCACGGACGGGTCCGATTCCCGGCCACTTAAGATCAGGTCGATGAAAGTCCTTCTGACCAACGACGATGGGATCACCGCATCCGGCCTGCACGCGTTTCGCCACGCGTTGCTCAACGTGCCGGACATCGAACTCGCAGTGATCGCCCCCGATAGCAACCGCAGCGCAATCGGGCGGGGGATCACGACACGTGATCCACTGGTCGTCAAAGAGGTTGATTTCGCCGACGGCACGACCGGGTTCGCGACCGACGGAACGCCAGTCGACTGCGTGCGCTTCGCGACGCTGGGGCTGCTTGATTTCACGCCTGACCTGATCGTCTCGGGAATCAATCACGGCGCCAACCTCGGTGACGACATCACCTACAGCGGCACAGTTGCCGCAGCATTTGAAGGTGTGATTCTCGACATTCCTGCAATCGCTGTCTCGCAACAGGCCGTTCGTGGTGAGATGGGCTGGCACTTCGGCGGCGAGCTCGACTTCGAAGCCGGCGCTGAGTTCGCGGCAAACCTTGTTGCGCAGCTTGATGATGTGCCGTTGCCGCCTCGCACGCTGCTCAATGTCAACGTTCCGGCCGGTGGTGTGGCTGGGGCACGCGTTTGCACGCTTGGTCGGCGGATCTACAAGGATCGTCTGCAGCTGCAAGACGAAGCCGACGGTCACAAGACCTATCGGATCTACGGTGACGACCCGTCCTACGTCGATGAGGACGGCACAGACTTCGAGGCGATCGCCGAGGGATACATCGCCGTCACGCCTGTTCACTTCGATCTGACGGCCCGCGAGAGCATGGCTGAGCTTGCGGCGTTCGATCTGAGCACTCTCGTCGGCGCAGCGGGTCAGACTGTGGCCGAGGGCCGTTGACGACGCGGCCGCGACCCCTGCCCCTGACGTCAGTTGACCGCAAGCAAATCAGCCTCCACCACCGATCGCGCCGAGCCGGCCCAGCGAGCTGCTGAGCTGCGCGAACAGCTGGAGCATCACAACAGGCTCTACTACCAGCAAGACGCGCCGGAGGTCACCGACGCCGAGTACGACGCATTGCTCAACGAGCTGCGTGCGATCGAGGCGGAGGACCCGTCGCTCGCAACCGCCGAATCGCCGACACAGAAGGTCGGAGCGACCCCAGCCGGTCGCTTCCCGCAGGTCGAGCACCTCCAGCCGATGCTTTCGTTGGCCAACGCCCGCAACGAAGACGAGCTGCGGGCCTGGGAGCAACGCCTGCGCGGCAGGCTCGCCAGCGAGGGGATCGTGCGCGACAAGTTCAGCTTCGTGGTCGAGGGCAAGATCGACGGGCTTGCGATCTCGCTGATCTACCGCGACGGCGTGCTCGAGCACGGAGTTACCCGTGGCAACGGCGTAATCGGCGAGGACGTGACCGCGAATCTCAAGACGATCGCTTCGATTCCGCAGAAACTCCCGGGCAAGAAGCCGCCGCCGCTGTTTGAGGTGCGTGGCGAGGTCTACATTCGCCGCGCCGACTTTCACGCGCTCAACGAACGGCGCGCCGAGGAGGGGTTGGCCACCTACGCAAACCCTCGCAATCTCGCGGCCGGCTCGATCCGTCAGCTCGACGTCGAGCTGACTGCCTCGCGGCCGTTGTCGTTGTGGTCTTACGGCATCGTCGCTCACGAAGGCATCAGTTTCGACACCCACTCCGAGGCGTTGACGCAACTGCGTGACTGGGGCTTCCCGATCAACGACTTTGAGGTGCTCGGCGACATCGACGCCGTCGCCGCCGCATGCCGCGGCTGGGAAGAGCGGCGCGATTCGCTGGATTACGAAATCGATGGTGCCGTCGTGAAGATCGACGACAACGAATTAATGCGTCGAGCCGGTGTCGCCGGGCGTGAGCCGCGCGGCGCGATCGCCTGGAAGTTTCCGCCGATGGAGGCGACCACCACGCTGAACAAAGTCAACTGGAACGTCGGCCGCACCGGGCACATGGTGCCTTGGGCGTCGCTCGAGCCGGTCGTCGTGACAGGCGTGACCGTGCAGGCGGCGACGTTGCACAACGAGGTCGATGTCGTCGCCAAGGACATCCGCGACGGCGATGAGGTACTCGTGACACGCGCCGGCGACGTGATTCCACGTGTGATCGGCCCGACCCCGGCTGCGCTGAAGGATCCGCAGCGCGCTAAGCCCACGAAACCGCCTACCAAGTGCCCCGCCTGCGACACACCCACTGTCAAGACGGGCGAGTGGACGAGCTGCCCGAACCGGCGCGGCTGTCCCGGCCAGCGGTTCCAGGCGTTCAAGCACTTCGTCCATCGCGGCGCGATGGACATCGACGGACTCGGCGAGAAGCAAGTCCAGTTGTTCATCGACAAGGGCTTCTTCACTGATCTGCCGGACATCTACTCGCTCGCCGACCACCGCGACGCCCTGCTCGCGCTCGAGGGATTCGGCGAAACATCGGTTGACAAGCTGTTCGGTTCGATCGAGCAGAGCAAACAGCAGCCTTTCTGGCGCGTGCTCTACGCGATCGGACTGCCCGGTATCGGCGCGGTCAACGCCAAGAGTCTTGCCGCTCGCTTTGGCTCGATCGACGCGTTGGCCGCGGCCACGCCCGACCAAATCGAAGAGACATATGGCTTCGGCAAAGTACTCGCGGAATCGATCGCATCGCACCTGGCTGAGGAAGAGGAGAAGCAGCTGATCGAACGCTTGCGCACGGCCGGTCTGCAGATGGAGGGTGACGCACCGGGCTCGGCCGAAGGACCGCTCAAAGGCAAGACCTTCGTCCTAACCGGCACCCTGCCGACGATGACCCGCGACCAAGCCCGCGAGAAAATCGAGAACGCCGGCGGCCGCGTCACCAGCTCGGTCAGCAAGAAGACCGACTATGTAGTCGCCGGTGCCGAGGCCGGCAGCAAGCTGGAGAAGGCGGAGCGGCTAGGTGTCGCGGTGCTCGATGAAGACGCGCTTGAGAAGCTGATCGACGGCTGACTACTCCAGCTTTGCGATCGCCTTGACCAGGCGATCCTGCACGGCGCGGGCCGAGTACGGCGCTACCGCGTTATTGAGAATCGCAAAAGCGACCAGGTTGCCCGATTCGGTTCGGCAGTAGCCCGACAGTGCGGAGACGTTTGAGAGTGTGCCGGTCTTGGCGGCACAGCGCTTTGATGCCGCCGTACCGCGCATGCGGTCCTTTAGCGTCCCGTCGACGCCAGGGATTGGCAGCGACAGGTTGAACGCGATGAAGTCCTGACGACTCTGCATGCCACGGAGTAAGTCAACCACCTCGCGCGGCGATGCGCGGTCCTTGCGCGAGAGGCCGGAGCCATCGCTGATCGACGCACGAGAACCGAGCGTCGCGGCGAACTTTCGGGCGATGCTCGCGCCGCCGCGCGTGGTGGCGGCGCGGCCTTCGGTAAGGACCGGATCCGAAGCGGCTGCTGGCTGCGCGGCGCCCTCGTCGGTGTTGCCGCCGCCGACCGCCTCTGGCGGCATCCCGAAGCCCTTAATCAGCATCTCCGCGAGGTAGTTGTCGGAAGGTTTGTTCATCTTGCGCGCCAGCGTCGAGACCGATAGCGACTCGACGTACGCGAGCACGCGCGATCCGGCGGGCGTCTTGCCGACGCCGGTGCTCCCCTGGACGGTGACCCCGGCATCTTTGAGCGCGATACGCATCTTCTGCGCCGCGAAACGGGGTGGGTCGGCCTGGTACTTGCCGCTGTTGAAGCCCTTGTTGAAAATCAACGCGCCGAGCTGGCCGCCGATCTCGCCGCTGCGTCGGAAGCCGTACACGGCAGTGCCACGGCGGTCGTCCCAGACCGCTTCGTCCCCGTAGACACGACCGGTGATCCGCGTGATGCCCAGCAGCGCGGTCTTTAGCGCGATCTGCTCGGCGGTCGCTCCCGAGCCGAAGTACTTGCGGACAAAGCTGGTGCCGCCGAAGTAGGGGTCGCCGCCGCCCCGTAGGTAGACATCGCCTTGAAGTTCGCCGTTGGCCACTGTTCCGTTGGTCCAGAGCGCGGTGATGAAGCGTTCGCCCTCGCCGTAGCGACCTAGCGCGGTGGCGGCGGTGAACAGCTTCGTGTTCGACGCGAGAGTGCGCTTGGTTGTCGCCTGCCGGCTGAGCAGCGGTTTGTTGGCTGTGATGTCGTAGACGTAGGCGCCTGAGGCACCTGGCATCGAGCGCCCGATCGGAGCGAGATCGCTGGCTGTGGTCGCACCGACCGGGGCCGCAAACGTGAGCGCGAGGGCACAGGCGCCGAGCGCGAAGGTGAGCGATCTGGAGCGTGTGGCCATAGTTGACATCATTAACCCGCCCCCGGCGAGAAGGTCGCGGTACGCCGATATTCGAGCATCATTACTCAAGCACCATTACTCAAGCACCATTACTCGAACGCCATTATTCGAACGCCATTATTCGAACGCCATGAAGTGGCATTTGTGACGTCCGCAAAGTGCCGCCTGGGTACCGGTCGGTCCATTCTGGGGCTGGGAGCCAACAGGGCCGTCCAGTCATATTAAGGGCCTATGCAAGTCGCGAGACGCGTTACTCCGCGTACATCGACTCGAAGATCTCGCCGTACTTCTCGTAGACCACGTTGCGCTTGACCTTCAGCGTCGGCGTCAACTCGCCGGTCGGCTGAGTCAGGTCGTGATCGAGGATGCGGAACTTCTTGACCTGCTCGACGCGAGCGAACTTCTCGTTGACCTTGTCGATCACCGCCTGGACCAACTCTCGGACCTTGGGATCTTCGGCCATCGCGACGTTGTCGGCCTCGATGCCGAGCTCGGCGCCCAGAGCCGGAAGCTCTTCGGGATCAAGCGTGATCAGTGCGACGGGGTAAGGCTTGCGGTCACCGAACATCACTGCCTGAGAAACCCAACGGTTTTGCTTCATGGCGTTCTCGAAGTTTGCCGGGGTTAGGTTCTTGCCGCCGGCCGTGATGATGATGTCCTTCTTGCGGCCAGTGATCGAAACGAAGCCGTCGTCATCGATCTGACCGATGTCGCCGGTGTGCAGCCAGCCGTCGGCGTCGATCGTTTCGGCGGTGGCACCGGCGTCCTTGTAGTAACCCTGGAAGACGTTGCCACCCCTGACCAGCAGCTCGCCGTCTTCGGCGATCCTGCACGCGACGCCGGGAACCGGCTTACCGACGGTGCCGAACTTGAATCCGAAGACCGCGTTGTTGGCGGTCGCAAGTGTCGAGGTCTCGGTCATACCGTATCCCTCGAAAACGGGGACGCCACAGGCGTAAAAGAACTCGAGGATCTCTTTTGCGATAGGTGCGGCGCCGGTGACGGCGCGCTTCAGGCGACCGCCGAAGAGGTTGCGAACCATCGAGTAGACGGGGCCGTCGGCGGCGTCGAAAACCTGTTGCAACTCTGCCGGGACCGGCTCGCCGGCCTCCTGAAGTAGGCGCACCTTCAAGCCGATTTCGACCGCCTTGTCGAAGAACGCCTGCTCTTCAGGCGGCTTCGAGGCCTTGACGGTATTGGCGAGCGTGTAGATCTTTTCGAAGATGCGCGGGACGCTCGGGAAAACGTGCGGCTTTACCTCGCCGACATCGGCGATGATCTTCTGGGGGTCGCCGCTCCAGTAGGCGATCGTCGCGCCGACGTCGATGCTGACGAACTGCACAAGCAACGCAAAGCTGTGGGCCAGCGGCAGGAATAGATAGAGAATTTCCTGCGGTTCGCCGGCTATCGTCGATTCACCCATGTGTGTGGTGTGGCGGTAGTTCTCGTGGGTGATCATGCAGCCCTTCGGAGGGCCGGTCGTGCCTGACGTGTAGATAATTGTGCAGAAGTCATCGGGCTTGACTGAGGCAATCCGCTCAGCGACGGCGGCGTCTTCGATCGTCGCGCCTTGCTGCTTGAGCTGCTCGAGGGTGATTGCTTCGCCGAGGTCGTCGACGTCGGGGTCCATGATCACGACCGTCTCGAGGTGGGTCAACTTGTCGCGGATCGCCTTGATCTTCTCGAGCTGCTCTCCGTTTTCGACGAAGACGAGCCGCGCCTCGGAGTGGTTGAGTACGTACTCGCACTCTTCCGGGGAGTTGGTCTGGTAAATCGGGGCCACGCAGGCGCCGGCCTGGAGGGCACCGAAGTCGCAGAAGCTCCATTCGGGACGGGTGTTACCGAGGATTGAAACCTTGTCGCCGAGCGTGATGCCGTTGGCGATCAAACCTTTGGTGATGGCGTTCGCGATCTCGGCGAGCTCGGGGTACGAAATCTCTTTCCACTCGTCGCCGACCTTATGAAGCATTGCGGTGTTCGCGGCGTGCTTCTCAGTGGCTTTGCTAAGGAGGTCGGCCATCGTGACTGAATGACTCGACGCCTCAAGTGCCGGAATCTGCTGTGTCTCGTGCATATCTTTTTTCATATGTTTGGTCAGCGCATCCATTTCTAGGCTCCCAGATTGCCTTGCGCGTTTACGCAAGCAGACGTGTCCCGAGGCCCCCACGCCGCCTCGGTTGAGCCAAGAATAGACCAATGGGAGTCCTCGAAGCGGGATCCTCCTAGTAACCGTGCCGTCAGTAAGCGGGTAATGATTTACCAGTACACGCCGCGCATTACATGCGCGAAGGCGATCGCCTCGGGCGTGATCTGATCGCGGCGGCCACCCTTGCCCTTGGCAGCGGCACTTTCCGGGAACAAGCTGTAGGCCGTCCCGAGGATCCGATCGGCCAGTTTCGGCGAAACGGCATGGATTACTTCGCCCGTCGTACCCAGCGGTGTTGTCACCTTGCGCGGAGTACCGATCATGCCCTTGATCACTAGATCGCTGGCCTCTTGAGGCGTGATCATCGGGAACGCCTTGTAGATCGTCGTCGGGGCCGTCATCGGAGTCTTGACCAACGGCATGTAGACGGTTGTCAGGTGCACGCCGTCGCCGATCACTTCAGGTTGGATGCAGCGCGAGAAAGCATCGAGCGCGGTCTTGCTGGCGACGTAGGCCGAGAAACGGGGCGGGAAGGCCTGTGCGCCGATCGAGGAGATATTGATAATCCGACCGTAACCGCGTTGACGCATGCCGGGCAACACACTGAGGATCATTCGCAGCGCGCCGAAGTAGTTGAGCTGCATTGTCCGCTCGAAGTCGTGGAAGCGGTCGTACGACGACGCGACCGAACGACGGATCGAGCGCCCGGCGTTGTTGACGAGAATGTCGACTCGCTCGTGCTCGGCGACGATGTCGTTGATCACGCGCTCGCAGTCTTTGACGTCAGACAGATCGGCAGTGAAGACGTCGGCCTTTCCGCCGGCGTCGACAATCTCGTCGCGAATCTGTTCGAGCTTGTCGCGCGAACGGGCAATCAGGATCACCGTGCCACCGGCGCGTCCGACGCGGTGGGCGACGACCTCGCCGATACCGCTCGAGGCACCGGTGATCACCACGACCTTGTCGTTGACTGAGCGACGCAGCTTGCGACGGACCATCGCGTCGTCGTTGAAGTTGCGTTCCCAGTAGTCCCACAGTGTCTTGGCGTATGTCTCGAGCGGGGGCACACTGAGACCGCTGCCGTCAAGTTCGCGCAGCGTCTCGGTGCAGTCGAAGCGCGTCGGATTGTCGAGGTAGGCGACGAACTGACGCGGGATGCCGGCCTGAGCAAGAACCTCGGTCGTCAGGCGTTTGCCCGGGGGCGTCGCGTCGGCGAGCTGCAGCAAAAGGCGGGGAATGCTCTGGACGGCCGGGTGGCCGGTACGGATCGAAAATGTCGGAGCACCGCCGGCGCGCGCAAAGATAGAGATCGCCTCGCCGGTGGTCGGCGGGTAGGGGTCGACGATGTGAAAGGCGCGGCCGTCGAGTCCGGCTTTGTGTGCGAGATGGTCGATCGCACCGGCGACGTAATCGACCGGCACGATGTTCGCCCGGCCACCCGTGATGCCGACGGTCGGCAGCCATGACGGGATCATCTTGCGCGCCATCTTCAGCGGGCGAAAGATCAGGTAGGGCCCGTCGACCTTGTCGATCTGGCCGGTCTTGCTGTCGCCGACGACCATGCCGGGGCGGTAGATCCGCCACGGCCGCGTGCACTCCTCGCGGACGATCTGTTCGGCTTCAAACTTCGTGCGGTCATACGGGAAGTCGAGCTTCTGACCGGCGTCGAACATGTCCTCTCGGAAAACACCGTTGTAGCGGCCGGCGATCGCGATCGAGCTGATGTGGTGGAAGGTCGCCTTGCTGAACTGGTTGGTCAGGCGCACGGCGTTGATCGTGCCCCCGACGTTGTGGTCGCGGTTGGACTGGTCGCTGGCAGTCAGGTCGTAGACGGCTCCGAGGTGGAAGACGTGGTCGACGCCGGCGATCCTGTCGCGTTCGACCTTCGAGAGACCGAGGTTCGGCTCGGTCAGGTCACCGGTTAGCTGGACGATGCGGCCTTTCGGGGCACCAAGCCGTTCGATGATCGCACCCATTCGTTCGCGTGACTGCGGGCGCACCAGTACGTATATACGTCCTTTTCGCTTGAGCAGCTGCTCCAATACGTAACGACCAATGAACCCGGTACCACCGGTGATGAAGTAGCTCAACTCAAGTCCCTTTCGAGGCGATCATCCTGCATCTCAACGGGCGAGCAGCAGATCATAATGCCCGCGCTCTAAATCGGGTTGGAAATCTGCAGGAACTCGTGACTGACGCCGAACTTCTCGGCCAGTAGCTCGCCGAGTCGTCGCACACCGAAAGTCTCTGTCGCGTAGTGCCCGGCAGCCGCGAAGTGAATGCCCGCCTCCTTTGAGTCGGCCATCACCGGTTCAGCTGGCTCGCCGGTGATGAACGCATCGCAACCACTGTCGATCGCCTCCTGGAGATGGCCGGCCGCAGCACCGCTAATGATCCCCACGCGCTTGATGTCGGTCGGCCCGTGGTCGAAGAACAGCGGCCGGCGATCGGTTGCCGATTCGATCCGGGTGCGCAGTGTGGCGGAGTCGATCGGCTCGGGTGCCTCGCAGATCCAACCGACCATGTCGCCCTTGTGTTCGCCAAACGGAGCCGCCGGCGTGAGGCCGAGAGCGGCGCCAAGTAGCGAGTTGTTGCCGACTTCGGCGTGCGCATCAAGCGGCAGGTGGTAGGCGACGAGGTTGATGTCGTGCGTCAACAGAAGTTTGATTCGGGCGGCCTGTGTGGCGCTCAACGCTTCGGGATTTCCATTCCAGAAAATGCCGTGGTGAACAAGGATCAGATCCGCTTGCCGCTCGCGCGCCGCCGTGAACAGATCGAGCGTCGCGGAAACTCCGGTTACGACTCGCGCGACCTCCCGGTCGCCCGGAACCTGCAGTCCATTGGGGCAGTAATCGCTGAACGCAGCCGGCTGCAACAGGCGGTCGAGAAAGCGGAGGATTTCGTCGCGATCGGCCACGGCGAAACTGTACGCGTTTGGATCCGAGGGACGCGGCGCGGTCCGAGACCACCGGGCGCCCTGTAATCTGCGCCGAGGATGGCCAAGCCGAAGAGCAAGCGAACGACAGCAGCTAAGCGAGTGACCCAGGACGCCAACTACGGGATCGACTACGCCAGTTTCGCGGAGTCGATGATGGACACCAGCCTCTACGGCGTCGGCGCCTACTTCTGCGACCAGCATCCACACCTGGTCGACGATGTGATCGCCGAGAGCAGTGCGATCGAGGAGATCGGCTTGCAGGCTTACGCCGCAGCGAACAGACTCACCTTCGATGAGTGCCTGCAGACACTGCTCACCGGGCTGGCTGTCCGCTATTACAACGCGATCGTCGGTTAGGAAGACGCGATGCTCGCGGTAACGAGTCACGGCGACAGGGACATTCGTGTCGAAGAGGTCGAAAAGCCCGGTCTAAGAGAGTCGACCGACGCGCTCGTACGTGTCACGACGTCGGCCTTGTGCGGGACCGATATGCACATCTACCACGGCAAGGTTCCGAATGTCCCCGACGGCTGGATCGTCGGTCATGAGTTTTGCGGCGTGGTCGAGGAGATCGGCGACGGCGTCACCAACATCGCTCCGGGCGACCGTGTGGTCAGCGCGATGTACACGGCCTGCGGTGCTTGCGCGGCGTGTGTCGCAGGCAACCATCGGGCCTGCCCCAACTTTGCGATGTTTGGCATGGGCGAATCATGGGGCGCTCTGCCGGGCGGACAGGCGGAGTATGTTCGCGTGCCACTGGCGGGAATGACGTTGCGCGGCATTCCCGGCAATCTCTCCGACGAGTCGACGATCTTTACCGGCGACATCCTTGCTACGGCCTTCACCGCACTGCGACAGTCGGACACGAGCGAGGGCGACACCGTCGCGGTCGTCGGCGCCGGGCCGGTCGGTCAGATGATCGCGATGTGCGCCTCGTTGTTCGGCGTCGCCCGTGCTTTCATCATCGACATCGTGCCCGAGCGGCTGGCAGAATCCGAGCGTTTCGGCGTGACGACGATCAACCCGACGGAGCAAGACCCGCGCGAGTTGATCAAGGAACAGACTGACGGTCGGATGTGCGACACGGTGTTCGAGGCGGTTGGTAGTGCGCCTGCGCTGAAGACCGCATTCTCACTGCCGCGGCCCAATGGAGTGGTTGCGCTGGTCGGCATGCCGCTTGGCGAGCAGTTCCCGCTTGGCGCCGGCGACGCCTGGTTGCGCAACACCAAGATCATTCCGATCCTCGGTTCGCCGTTCAATCATCGCGACGAACTTTTGCGTCTGATCGCGGCGGGAAAGATCGACGCGGCGAGCGTGATTACAGACCGTGTCCCTCTTTCCGACGCCTCCGAGGCATACCGTGCATTTGACAATCAAGAGGTCCGGAAGGTTGTGTTTGAGGTATCGACGTGATCATTGAAGAGTTTCCGCCGTCTGAGTCCGGCGAGTCCGGCGATCCGCCGTCGGCCGGGCCGCGCAACGGCGTCCGCCAGCGGATGTCACGCGAGGCGCGACATGACCTCATTCTTGAGCGCGCGACCGAGGTCTTCGGCACGCGCGGTTACCACAACGTTTCGATGGACGACGTCGCCGAGCAGGCGGGGATTTCGAAGGCGCTCGTCTATCAGCACTACGAGAGCAAAGACGAGCTCTACCTCGCGGTGCTTAAGTCGTTCACCGACAGACTCAGCGAGCAGGTACTGCCGGCCTGGGCGACCGATTTACCACCACAGGAGCGTTTCTGGCGTGGGTTTGTGTCGTTCTTCGGTTTCGTCGACGAGAACCGCGAGGCGTGGGGAGTGCTCTACCGCGACGCAGTTGAGATTGATGACGCCATCGTCAAAGGCATCCACGGACTCAACGCCGAACTGGCCGCGTCGATCGCCGCCGTCTTCGAAGAAGAACTGGCCAATCGTGAGTCCGATCCGATCCTCAACCAGTACGCGCTTGTAGCCGGCCACTCGGTCGTCGGATCGTGTCACGCGCTCGCCGACTACTGGCTTGACCACCCCGAGGAAACGAAACTGCGGATGGCCGCGGTCGCGATGGCGGTCTTGTGGCAGGGCTTCGACCAGCTCATTCAGACGGGCACAGCATGGCTGCCCACGCCGGAGATGTTGACGGACCTTTAACCCGCGCAAAAGGGTCTATGCCGGTAGGGACGCGATTTACAGATCGAAGAACGGTTCCTGCGAATGCGCGATCAGCTTGCTGACGTGTAACGCCGAGTCGGCCCGGCGCATCAACTCTGAAGGGGTCTCGCCAGTTCGCCACTCAGCGACGCCGATGCTCGCCTCTGGGGAGACGTCTGGACACAGCTTCGACCGCTCGTGTCGGACGGCGGTCTTAACGCGATCAGCGAGCGCATTCGCGTCTTCGACGTCGGCACCGAGGGCGATGATCGCGAACTCGTCGCCACCACGGCGGGCGAGCAACTCGTCAGCGCGTACTACACGGTTCATCGCGCGGGCGCTGGCGACCAAGACGGCGTCACCAAGGGTGTAGCTGTATTTGTCGTTGACGAGCTTGAAGTCGTCGAGATCGATCATCAGGAGCGTCAGCGGTTGGTCCTTGCGGTTGCAGCGGTCGATCTCGGTCTGAAGACGCTCGTTGAACTTACGTAGGTTCGCGACGCCGGTCAGCGGGTCGCGACCCGCGAGCGCGACGTTGTGCACGATGCCGGCCTGGATACGACGGCGAGCAAAGATCAACATCGTTGCCGCGAGCAGCGTGAAGAACAGTATGTTCAGCGCGATCATTCGCCCGTGCGAGACCTCGGAACTGGTGAATCCGACGTACAGCATGATCGCCGCCACTACGGCGATGTGACGTGCACCCTGCTTGAGCGGCATGAAGAATGCGGCGGCCATGGCCGGGATCAAGAGGTAGGTCAGCATGTCCGGCCCGTACTGCTGTGAAGTGATCGCGGCGACGCCGATCAGCAGAGTGCCGGCACCGACGATCACGTTCATCCACGGCATTGCGTGGACGCCGCGGCGCGCGAGGTACAACCAGGTCGCCGCCAGCAGTAAGGCGATGCCAGACAGCGCAGTGGTGCGCGGCGTGGCGAGGTCGGCAGGGATCTCGATCGACGGCACGATCAGGCCGATCATCTGCGTCAACAACGGGATCGACCCGGCCACCGCATAGAGCAGGGCGGCGCCGAACCAGAAGACGTTTGCGTGCACGCGCAGTCGCTCATCGGTCAGCACAATGTTCGGTTCGAGCGGACGTCGGACGGGCCGAAACACATGCCCGGTGCCACGCTTTAGGCCGAGATCAACGAGACGCTTTTTGATCGCGTAGCCGCGTCGCTTGGCCATCATCAATCTCCCGGCTCGAGGTCGATGCCGGACGTGCCTTCGTGGCTCGATCCCCAGGTCCATCGTTCGATGCGCGCGGCGGCCTTGGCTTCGTGCAGCGAGCGATCTGCTCGGGCGAGCAGCTGGCCGACGGTGTCGCCCTCACGCATCGTCGCCTGGCCAACGGTCACGCCGGTCGGCATCGTCGGCAACAACTCGAAGCGGGTTTCGGCGATGGCTGAAGTGATCCGTTCGATCATCGCCTCGATCTCATCGGGATCCGTCGTGCCGGTAACGACTGCGAACTCGTCGCCGCCTCGTCGCGCGACCAGCTCCTCGCGTCGCGCCGACGCCAGCAGCGTATCGCCGACTGCGCGCAGCGTCTGGTCACCGACGGAGTGTGAGTGCTGGTCATTGACCCGCTTGAATCCCTCGAGGTCGAGCATCAGCACCGTCAGCCCGGTCTCATGTCGTTCCGCGGCGGCGATCATCGTCTCGATGTGTTCGTAAAGAGGGCGTAAATTCGCGAGTCCGGTTAGCGCGTCGCGACCTGAGAGAAACGCGGCCTGCCTGCCGATGTGGTCGAGCTGAAGACGCACGTAGAGCGTCAGCGACGCAACCGAAACGAGCGCGGCGCTGGTCATGATCCCCGGCACGATTCCGCTTTCTTCGCTGGCACGGCTGATCGTCGACCAGGCGATAAAGCCGATCGACAGGGCGATGTAAAAACCGAGTGCGCGCGACGGCAAGAACAGTGCGGCGAAGATCAGCGGTTCGAGATAGACGATGCCGATGTGCCCTTCGACCGCCGGGGCTTGGTTGAGCGCGCCGGCGAGCAGGGCGTAGCTCAAAAGCATCGCGACGTGCAGCCAGCGCGGGTCTGCGCCGTGCGCGCCGAGCACCCAGAATGCTCCGGCCATCGATAGTCCGGCAGTTGCGAGCACTGCCACCACGAAGTCGCTCTGGATCGCCTCGCCGTCGAGGTCGATGCCGACCTGAACCAGGCAGCCAATTGCGGTCGCCAAAAACATCAGCGAAGCACAACGCCACGCCATCCGCGGTGTCAGTCCCCTGTAACCATCGTCGTCGCCGACGCTGGCGGCGCGCGAAAGATCGGTGGGTTCGTTAACGCCCCCGCGATCGCGCTCGTCGTCCATGAATGCGCTTGTCATCTGCTCCTGAATTTGAGTATCGGTCACGAATCGAGATCTGGTAAACGCTTGTCCCAGCGCGTGGCCGACACGCGGTCTTGATTCGGACCGTAGGTAGGTACGCGAACGCGGTCTGCACGCCGTTATTCGCGATGTTCGAGAACATACCCAATAGAGGTAGTGAGGTCGGGCCGTCGGCTCGGCGGTAGTTCGCAAAATGCGTGTTTTTTATGGGCCCGTGCACGCGGGCCTGCAAGACCAGTCCAGGAACCGGTCCCACAGTCTGAATCCCCCAGTCCCACAGTCCGAATCCTCAGTCCCGCATCAATCTCAGAGGACAAGACGCGTCGGCCGCGTCGAGTGAAGCAAAATCGGGGCGCCCAGATTTGAACTGGGGACCTCACCGACCCGAACGGTGCGCGCTACCAGGCTGCGCCACGCCCCGAATGCGGGCGGATTATCGCATACGCAGTCGTGCGCGTCTAGCCGGAGCTCTTGGCCGCCACCGGATCGGCCGGCAGTCGGCTGGCTCCTTCGGGGCGTAGTCCGTCGAGCATGATTCGCAGGTAACGGTGATGCAGGTTCGGAGTTGCGGCCGTCAATTCGGGGTCTTGATTGATCGCGCTCATCATCAGCACGCGTAGATCCTCGGCGACGATCTCCTTACGCACGACGCCGGCAGCCTGTGCTCGCTTAAGCACTTTCGTTGCCGTGGCGATGGCGCGCTGCTTGCACGCCTGAAGCTCTGGCCGGTCGATCACGCGCTGATGTAGAGCCTGCGAAAAACCGCGATCGGCGGCGTTGAGGTCGGCCGCGGCGAAGATGAACTGCTCGAAGCCCTTGAGCGGGTCGGCCTCAGTAAGGGCTGCCGACCCGATCTCGTCAAGCTGCGTCATGCGTGCCTCGACGACGGCCTCGATCAGATCGTCCTTCGTGGCAAAATTTCGAAACAGCGTGCCCGTGCCGACTCCGGCGCGTTTCGCGATCTTTGCCACCGATGCGTCGAGACCGTCCTCGCAGAAAACGTCGATCGCGGCGGCGATCAACAGCTGCCGGTTGCGGGCCGCATCGGCGCGTTGTGGCCGTGGCCCTGGCGCGGTCACGCCGGGACCACTGCCGCCTCGCCGATGTGAGCGTTGCCGATGTCTTGTTTGCGCAGCACGAGGCTGACGAGCAAGAGTCCGGCGACCATCAGTCCGGCGGCCACGATGAATGCGACCTGGAATCCATCGACCAGTTTGGCTGGCTCAAGCGAACCACCACTGGTGTTGCTGGCGAGCGTCGCAAGGACGGCGAGACCGAGCGCACCGCCCACCTGCTGCGATGTGTTGAATGTTCCCGACGCGAGCCCGGCATCGCTGGACTCAACTCCGGCGGTGGCGATCAGTGTCAGCGGCACGAACGTCATGCCCATACCGACGGCCATCGGGAGTAGTCCGGCTAGCAGCGCCAAGTAGGTCCCATCGACTTGGGTGGTCGCAGCGAGGATCGAGAGTCCGGTGGCGGCCAGCGTCATGCCGACCATCACGACCGGCTTGACGCCGAACTTACCGATCAGCTGCTGAGAGAGGCCGGCACCGAACATGATCCCCAGCGAGACGGGCAAGAACGCCAGCCCTGCGCGAAACGGCCCGAACCCGAGGATCTGCTGCACGTACAGCGAGGCGAAATAGAACATTCCGAACATCCCGCCAGCAACCACGAACATCGCCAGGTTGGCGGCGGTAATCCAGCGCTTTCTAAAGAACGACAGGCGCACGAGTGGTGACGGCGAACGCAACTCGATCGCGATAAAGGCCGCGAGCAGCAGTAGTGCGCCACCTGCCCAGACGAGCATTTCGATCGATCCCCAGCCCCAGTCCTGAGCCTTGACGATCGCGTAGACAAGCAGCATCAATCCGGCGGTCACGGTCACGGCTCCGGCGACATCGAAGTGGCGATGCTGACCCTCGGCGCGCGATTCCGGCACGATCATCATCGCGGCGATCAGCACACCTATGCCGACCGGCAGGTTGATGATGAAGTTCCATTCCCAGCTGAGCGTCTCGGTCAAGAGACCGCCGAGCAGCAGACCGAAAGCGGCGCCACCGGCGGCGATTCCGCCCCAGATTGAAAGCGCCATCGTACGGTCGGGGCCTTCATCAAAGGTCGTCGTGATGATCGACAGCGCTGCAGGTGAGATCAGTGCGCCGCCGAGTCCCTGGAATCCGCGGGCGATGATCAGCATCTCGCCGGATGTGGCGAGTGCATTGACCAGCGACGCCAGAGAGAACACAACGGTGCCGATGACGAAGATCAACCGGCGGCCGGTGAGGTCTGCGATGCGACCGCCGAGCAGTAGAAAACCGCCGAAGACGAGTGTGTATGAGTTGACTACCCACTGAAGGTTCTCGGGCGACAGCTTGAGATCGGCCTGGATCGACGGAAGCGCGACGTTGACGATCGTCGCGTCGAGCACAACCATGAATTGCGCGAAGCAGACGACGACGAGCACGAGCCAGCGGCTACGTGTTGGACGGGATTCCGTGGTCGTGGGATGACCGTTCATAAACAGGGACCTTTCCGTCGACCGCAGGGAAAGATTTGGGGGAAGGTGTGGCGCCGTAGTTCGAGGCGCAAGCGGATCGACCACTCCACTTTAACCTAAGCGGAGCGTTCGATCCGCTTAAATACTGACTATTGGAACGTGAGATCAGTCACACGAGATCAGTTCCATGAGATCTGTCACGCGTCGAGCATCGGTCTCGCCAACTCGCCTTGCGTATCCGGCGGTTACGCCGGCCCTTAACGGTCCTCACGCCATCGGATCCCTGACGTCGCAATAATTCAACCGCTTAGGGCCGGCGCACCGGACCCGCATGAACCGATATTGACCAGCTGGTGGTCTGGCCCGTGATCTGGGGGGAGGTCACACTCGGCTCTTGCAAGCTTTGTCCCCCAACTGCGCCGAATGTGATCTAAAGAATGTGATCAAACGCGTTTCCAGGATGATTTCTTACTGGCTACTCGTACAATAAAGCATCCTGCTGACGCTTTGGACGGTAACTATTCGGTAACTTATTGAACGCGGGTTCAACCCCGCAAAAAGGGACAATTCATCAAGGATCAAGCCAAGAAACGCACACGACTTTCGCCGGAAGACCGCCGCGAGCAACTCGTCGCGATCGGCGGTAAGTTGTTTGCGGAGAGGCCTTTCAGTGATGTATGGATCGAAGAGGTGGCCGAAGCCGCTGGAGTATCGCGTGGTCTGATCTACCACTACTTCCCGAATAAACGTGATTTCTACGCCGCGGTCGTGCGTCAAGGCACGGCCGACGCGATACGCATCAGCGCGCCCGACGAGAACCTGCCACCGCTGCCGCGCCTTCGGCTTAGTCTCGACCATTTCCTCGAATACGTCGAGGCCAATGAAAACGCCTTCCGTGCAATCCACCGTGGACAGCACAGTGCCGATGAGGAGATCATCGAAGCCGTGCGTGAGGGGCGCGACGCGCAGGCGCGGCGGATCCTCCAATACCTCAACACACCGGGCGGCCCGACCGCGACGCTGCTGCTGGCGCTCGAAGGGTGGATGAATCTGAACAACTCGGTGATCCTCGACTGGCTTGATTCGCACCCAGTCGACCGTGACGTACTGCTCGAACTGATGGTCGGCTCGTTGGTCGGAGTCTTGATCGCAGCGGTCCGCGCCGACGGCAGCGCCGCGATGCCCGAACTGCTGGTGGATCTCCAGTCTCAGCTGGATGTAACGACCTAGTTCTCCCTATAAGGTCGCGACGATGCTGCGGTTGTTTCCCCAACACTCAACGATCGACGTCGGTGAGGTTTACGACGGCTTGGACTTAGCGACACTCGCGCCGGCTACGCGGCCTTATGTGATTGTGAACATGGTCGCGACCGCCGACGGCCAGGCGCGTGTCGGCGGCGACACCGCCGAGCTGGGTAATGCCACCGACATGAAGCTGTTCGCGAAGCTGCGCGAGCAGGTCGACTGCGTGATCGCCGGGACGCAGACGATCGGAATCGAGAACTACAACGCTCCGGCCCGTACCGAGGCAGTGCGCGCGCGCCGCGCCGCCGCTGAGTTGGCGCCGCGGCCGTACTTCGCAACGATTACACGAAGCGGCGTTCTGCCGATTGCCGCTCCGCTATTCCAGGACGAGGGGATCGAAGTGATCGTCTTCAGCGACGCCGAGCTTGCGATCGGCGACGCGAAGGCGACGATCCATCAGGTTCGTGAAACCGATCCGGCCGCGATGCTCGAGCGGCTGCGTAGTGAGTTTGGGATCCGATCGGTCCTGCTCGAAGGTGGTCCGCGCATCAACACCGCGTTCTTCGCCGCAGGGTTGATTGACGAACTGTTTCTGACACTCGTGCCGGTTCTGACGGGCGCAGGGACGCCGTTCCCGATCATCGCCGGCGCGCTGCCGGCGCGCCTGCCATTGAAGCTGCTGAGCACGTTGTTCGACGAAGACCACTTGTTCTTGCGATATCAAGTTGACTGAGTCATGAACGAGATCCCGCCCGCCGCGCGACTGGTCGATGATGCCGACTGGATCTGCGAACCGTCGGACTTCGCGCGCTACGGCAAACCGCTGGGCCGCTTCAGTTGGCTGAACCCGAAGATTCTCTGGCACTCGCGTAACAACGTGCTCGCCTCGATCAGCGGCGATCCGACCGAGGCCGCCCGCCGGGCATGGGTCACAGCGCAACGAGCGCGTCTAGTCGCCGAAGGTCAGCCAGACGCGATCGTTGAGGATTTCACGATCGAGCGACCTGAGCTGGAGAGCTTTTCGTGCATGGTGATCGGTGACACGGGTGAGGGCGACACGTCGCAGTATGCGGTCGTGCCGGCGTTTTTGGCGGCTTCGCAGAACACTGAGTTCACGGTGATTGCTAGCGACGTCGTCTATCCCGAAGGCGACATCAACGAGTACATCGGCAAGTTCTTCGTGCCGTACGCCGCCTACCCGCGACCGATCTATGCGGTGCCCGGCAATCACGACTGGCTCGATGGTTTGGCGGGCTTCATGCGGCATTTCTGCGGAGCGCCACCACCTCAGGAGAAGCTGCTGCCACCGCGGCATGCACGTCGCCCTCGCACCGCGATGTGGCTTCATAAGTTGTTTTGGCGACGGGCCGGCGAGTTGGCGCCGGAGACACTCGAGCAGGCGAAGATGTTGCGCGGCGCGGCTGCGGCGAGCGGTCCGGCGCAGCCGAATATGTACTTCTGTGTCGACACTCCGCAGCTGCGGATCGTCTGCATCGATACCGGCATCCTTGGTCGGCTCGATTACGAGCAGGGCGAGTGGCTGCGTCGCGTATCAGCCGGGCCGAAGCCAAAGCTGATGGTGTCCGGCAAGCCGATGTACATCGGCGCGAGTTTCAGCCCGCGACGGATCTTGCCCCCGGAGGGCAGCGAGGCCGGCAACGCAGGCTTTATCTACGACATCGTCACCGACGCAGCCAACAACTACGTCGCGATGATCAGCGGAGACGTACACAACTACCAGCGCCACCCGGTGACGCTGGACGACGGGCGCGTGCTGCAGTGCATGATCTCGGGCTCCGGCGGTGCCTTCATGACGGCGACGCATCACATCCCACGGATCGATCTACCGGGATGCACCGAGCGGGACGTGGTGTTGTTCCCCTCGCGCGGCGATTCGTTGCGTGCGTACTCGGTGATCCTGCAGCACCGAGCGTTGCAGCTGTTGAGACGGCCACGTCGAGTGGTACGCGGGATTCCGGCAGACGAGGCGGCGGCGATCGTCGCCCGTAGACACGGGCTGAGGCCCGACGAAACGGGCACGATCGCAAAACGTGTTTCGCGCCGATCGCAACTGCTTGCGCAGATCGTTTTCCCGCGTCGCACATGGTTCGATCCGGAGAAGATTTCCGAGGCGCTCGACTGGGACTATCCGCCGTTCTTCAAGAACTTCATGCGGATCGATGTCCGCGACGGCGTGCTGAAGGTCTCGGCGTGCGGGGTGACGGGCGCGCTGCGTGACCAAGACGATCCCGTCGTGATCGACGGGTTCGAGGTGGATCTGCGAGCTGCGATCGGCGCGGCGGGCGTGACCGCTGATGAGTGAACCGGTCGTCAACAGCGACGGCGACTTTCGTCCAATCACCGTGACCGCGATCACGCGCGTCGACTTCAGAGCCGAGACGGTGTACTCGCTGCTCTCCGATCTTCGTCGCCACTGGCCGCTACTGGGATCTGAGCTCGAACAGGCGCAACTGGTCGATGGCAGCGATGGCGACAGCGCGGAGCTGATCGTGCGGATGCCGGGCACACCGCTGACTCGTGCCGTGGTCACACGCGTCCTCGCTCGTGATCCGGGGCGGCGACTGAGCGGTCAAGCGCGGGCGGGTCGCACGATTGCCGAGATCGAGTGGGCGATCGAGCCGATCCGCGGAGCCGACCGATGCACGGTTACGTTCGCTGCGCTGATCCGCCCGGGATCACGCATCGATGCGATTCTGGCG
>JBASTN010000050.1:0-26602 GCA_049274915.1 Solirubrobacterales bacterium | reverse complement strand
CCGTCAGTGCGCTCGACTGCCCATGCGGTGAAGCTTGCCTGAATCGAAACTTTCTTCTTGGCTCGCGCCGCTCTGGCGATCGCCGCGCGCTGTGCGCCGTAGAGCGGGAAACTCAGGACGACAGTGCCGCCCTTTTTGGTCACAGCCCGCTTGAAGCCCAAGGTCGAACGCTTGGCCTTCTTGCCCTTGCCCGGCAACAGCAGTACGGCGTTTCCGGTGATGTTGCAGACGACCTTCGGGCAACGAACCTCGAACTTCACGGTGCGCAATTTGGTCATCTTCGGACGCGGTAGCGCCTTAGCGATCAGGACCAGTGGCGGGTCGGGCGGTGTCACGGTGCCGGTGCCGGCGAGCGGGACTTCGCCGATGCCGCCGGGCGCGTTGTGCGGGATGCGTAGCGTCGCGGTGCGCGGTCCGGAAGCGGTCGGGTCGAATGAAACAGGGACGTCGCAGATGCCGCCGGTCGCCGAGAGTGTGCGGCCTGAACAGATGTTTCCGCCGACCACAAAATCACCCGGGTTTGCGCCGGCAAGTGAGATCTGGCCGAGTGTCATCGGGCCGCTGCCCCTGTTCTCGATGCGGAAGAACTGCGGCACGCTTTCGCCCGCAGCGGCGGCGGTCGTCGGGAAGGTATGGAAGGTCGGGGTGACGGCGAACTCGGGCTGATCGCCGGATCCGGAGAGACTGACCAGCGAGATCGTCTCGGGGGCCTTGTTATGCGCGAAACGCAGCGACGCCGGGCGGTTGCCGCGCGCCGTCGGCTTGAAGGCGACTGACGCGGTGCAACTGGCCGACGGGGCAAGGCCGACGGGCGGTGTGATCGCTGGCGGCGCGGGCGTGCCGGCGGTGGTGCAGTTCTCGCTGAGCACTATGTAGTCGGGGCTGGCGATCGAGACTGAGGAGACCTTGAGGTGGTCGGAGCCGGAGTTGGTCAGCGTGACGGTTTGTGCCGGAGAAGCGGCTCCGCCGACGGCGTGACGGCCGAAGGCCAGTGATGTGGGGTTGAACGCGGCGTGTGGGCGGATTGCCGTGCCGGCGAGGTCGATATCGGATTGTTGGATTCCGCCGCCGTTATGAGTGATACGGATCGTCGCCCCCTTCGCGGGTAGCGGAGTGACTGCGGTTGGGTCGAACTGGACTTTGATCGTGCAGGTTCCGCCGACCGGAATGTTCGGGATCGTCGGACGTTCGCTGCACAACTGATCGGCCACCGGCATCACAAACTGGTCGGCGTTGGCGCCAATCAGGGTGACGCCGGTGATCGTCAGAGGCGCCGCTCCAGAGTTCGTGATCGTGACTGTCGTCAGCGCGCTTGCACCATCGTCGACGTTACGACTGCCGAATGAAATGGCCGAGGGGCTCACGACGACCAGCGGCTCGGTGCCAGTGCCCGTCAACGGAATATCGGTCGTCGCGCCGGCTGCGTTGTGGCTGAATCGCAGCGTCGCCGCGCGCGCACCGGCGACGGCCGGGTCGAACTGCAACGCGACGTCGCAGAACGCTCCGGGCGCGACGGGTCCGTCGCTGCAGGTGTCCGGATCGACAACGCCCGATGCCGGAGTCGCAAAGACAAACTCGCTCGGGTTGGCACCCACGATCTGCACGTTGCTAAACACGAGCGGCGCCGAGCCGTTGTTGGTCACGCGGAAGTTGATCGGGTTGGTCGGTCCGCCCTCGATCGATTCGATCGGGTCGTTGCCGAACGCCCCGATCAGCGGTTCGACCGAGAACTCGGCCGTCGCCGTGCCGGTACCCGAGAGCGCGACTGTCGCCGGACTGGTCGGGCCGTTGTGAGTGAATGAAAGTGTTGCGGTCTTCGCGCCGGCCGAGGACGGATCGAAGGTGATCGCGACCGTGCAGGTGGCGGCGGGCGCGATAGTCCCGGTGTAACAAGTCGTTGCGCCGATTCCGAACTGGTCAGCGCCGCTGCCAGTGGCGACGATCGAGCCGACCGTCAGCGGCGCGTCGCCTGTGTTGGTCAGCGTGACCGTCTGCGCGGCGCTGGCTGCGTCGTCGATGTCGCGGTCCGCGAAGATCAGAGCCGACGGCGACACGCCTCCGTCGGGCGCGATCGCGGTGCCGGTCAGCGGCACGGAGGTCGTGCCCCCGGCGGCGTTGTGGGTGAAGACGAGGTCGGCTGATTTCGCGCCGGCGGTCGTGGGGTCAAACGTGACGCTGACGTCGCAGAAGTTGGTCGGCGGCGCGAACGGCACATCGGTCGCGACACAGTCGTTTCCGGTGATCGCAAATGAAGACGTGTCGGTGCCCGTCAGCGCGACGTTGGTGATGTCCATCGGCGCGCTGCCGGTGTTGTGGATCCGGAACGTCCTTGGCAGCGGCTCGGCCGTCGTCGCGACTGTGCCGTAGGCGTGGCTGGTGGGGTCGATCGCGAAGACGGCGGCGGCCGTTCCGGTGCCGCTGAGCGCGACGGTCAGATCAGGTCCGGCGTTGTTGGTGATCTCAAGGACGCCCGTGCGAGTACCGACTGCGGCGGGATCAAAGGCGACATTGACGGTGCACGATCCGGAGGCCGGGATCGGAGCCGCGAAGCAACTTACGTCTGTGCCGTAGAACTCGGCGGCGTTGGTCCCGGTGACTTCGATCGAACTGACGACCAGCGGTGCGAGTCCGGTGTTAGAAACCGTCACCGTCTGCGTTGCGCTGCCACCGGCGCCGATGTCACGCGCGGCGAAGGTCAGAGCCGACGGTGAGACGCCACCGTTGGGCGCGATCGCGGTGCCGGTCAGCGGCACGGAGGTCGTGCCCCCGGCGGCGTTGTGGGTGAAGACGAGGTCGGCTGATTTCGCGCCGGCGGTCGAGGGGTTGAAGCTGACGACGACATCGCAGAAGTTGGTCTCGGGAGCCTGCGGCGGTACCGACGCGCCGGTGCAGGCATTCGTGTCGATCGTGAATGAACTCGCGCCGGTTCCGGTCAGGGCGACCGACGAAATACCGAGGTTCGCGCTGCCCGGGTTGATCACGCGGAAGAACTGCGCGACGCCGTCGGCGGTAGTCGAAAGGGTGCCGTAGTCGTGACTCGCCGGTCCGACCGAGAACTGCGGGGACACGGTCCCTGTTCCGGTCAGCGGGATCCCGATGTCGGCGCCGGCGTTGCTAGCCACTTCGAGCGTGGCCGTGCGCGCGCCGACTGCGGTCGGATCGAAGAACGTGTTGATCGTGCAGCTACTGCCGGCGAGCACCGGCCCGCCAAAGCATGTGCTGTCGACGGCGAAGAAATCGCCAGGGTTCGCGCCAGTCATTACGGCCGCGGTGATCGTCAGGGGGGCGAGCCCGGTGTTGGTGATCACGGCAGCGCTGGCTGCGCTGGCACCAGCGAGTACATCGCGCGGCGCAAAGTCGATCGATGCCGGACCGCTGATGCCGGGCACCGTTCCGGCGCCGGTCAACGGGATCTCCGTGACGCCGTCGTCTGCGTTGTGGGTGAATCGGAGGTTCGCCGTTTTTGTTCCCACGGAACTCGGGTCGAATGTGACGGTCGTGTCGCAGAAGGCAGGCGTAACCAACGAGGCAGAAGTGCAGTCGGTGACGAGCGCGAACTGCGCAGCGTCGGCACCGGTTAGCGTGATCGAGGCGATGTTCAGCGCAGCCGAACCGTAGTTTTGCACGCGGAAGTTACGTGCGACCGTCGGACCCGCGGCAACTGGCTGGTTGGCGTAGTCCCACGAGACTGGATCGACGCCGATGACTGCTGAGGCCGTCGCTGTTCCGGTCAATGGCAAGTCGGTCGGGCCGCCTGGAGCATTGTGCTCAAAATGCAGATTGGCGCTCTTGGCCCCTGGCGTAGACGGGTCGAAGGTGACTGTCACGTCGCAGAACGCGCCGCCGATGCGCGTCGCGCCGTCGCACTCGTTCGTACCGATCACGAAATCCGCGGCGTCCGCCCCCGTGATGCTCGCGTCTGTGATGACCAAGTCGTCGACCGAAGAGTTTGTAATGCGGAAAAACGCAGGCGCAGACGGCGCCGCCGCGATATCGAAGGATCCGAACGCGAAGCCGGGCTGGCTCGGTGAGAAGCCAGCAGCAGCGATCGCGGCCGGGGCCGAGAGAAGCGCGCAAACAAGTACGGCGAGGCCCACGACTGTGGGTCGCCAAGTGCCGAGAAAAACTTTCACTACACCCAGAATGGCACGTTCTAAGCAATAAAGCAAGTCGAAACCGTGAGATTTCTACCTTCGGTGAGCTAGGTCACATAGGCACGTCGCATGGAGAACGCTGTCGGAATCGGTTCTGATTCGCAGGCAACGAGCACCCGGTCAGTTACTTGCGCACGGGCGCCGGCAACGAAGCTTTCTGCGCGGGCGCTGAATCTCAAGGCGGTGGCGTCGCTGTTCCTGCCGCTCGAGTCACCCGAGGGTCCCTTAGGTTTCACCCGGCCGACATCTCCCAAGCCGACGTCGCGGCCGAAGGCGCCGCGCGTTTCGCCGGCGGTGCGGGTCGCGGCGGCGACGGAATCTAGGGCAGGCTCTACGAAGGGCGGGCGGGCGGCTCGTACTGTTTGCCTGGCGCGCAGCCGATCGCCAGCAGCGTGACGCCGTCTGGCCCTGGCAGCCACTCGCGAGTGGTCTCCGGCGCGACGCGAATCATCTCGCCGACGGTCACGGCCCGCTCCTCTTGCCCATCTAGTTTGATCGTCGCGGACCCCGCGATCGGCACGTAGACCTCTTCCTGCCCGCTGTCGGTGTGATCGTGGTTCGGGTACTGCGGGTTCTCGACGGGATCGATCCGAAGCAAGTTGAGTCCGAACGCGGTCACGCCGAGTTCGCGACGCAGTGGTGTCAGCGAAACGCCTTCGAAGCCACTCATCGCCTCCATCTCTGAGATCTTCTTGACGGTCACGTCGTTGTCGCCGGTTTCGCCGGCCTCGCCTGCCTCGCGCGCAGCGATCACGCCCGGCAGATCCTTGATCACGGGCTCGGGAGCGCCGGCATCGTGATACCCGGAAGCTTTATATGGCTGGCCCGGCGTGCCGCCAACGATCAGCAAGCGCAGACCTTGCAGCCCCGCGACCTGACTGCGGTGACACTCTGGGCCGACGCGGATGAACGTGTCAGCGTCGATCGCGATTCGCTCGCCCGCAACGACGATCCAGCCGCTGCCGGCCAAGGCGAAGTACACCTCCTCCTGCCCGTCGAAGCTGTGATTGTGCGGCGGGATGCGGTCGTAACCCGGCGGCAGATCGGACACATTGAGGCCGAATGCCGAGACACCAAGCGATCCGCGTGCCCGCTTGAAACCGCCGGACCAAACCGCTTCCATGTCGTCGATCTTCATCTGTGTGTAGTCGCTCATGGTGCCTCTTCGCTGTAGTCGGGCGGTGTAGTCGGGGATCAGATTCCGGCGAGTAGCCGGTCGAGCTTGAAGCTCAGTGCCTGCAAGGTGAGATCCTCGCTGACGTTGCGGCGCAGCATTCCGCGCGTCTCGTCGATCTCAGTGGCGGCGGCGATCAGCGAGCTCATCGACCGGCCGGCGGCGGCTTTGGTGATCGACGGCGCGCGGTCGACGGCGAGCACGAGGTCGGGCGCTCCGGCGGCGGTCACGGCGAGATCGCGCAGCAGCAGAGCGGCGATCCTCAGTGAACGGTCTAAAGCATCCGAACGCACTCGACGCGCAATTCGGTGAGCCGCCTGCTCGCCGGCCTTCTGTGCTGCCGTGCGTTCGCGGCCCTTCGGTAGCGCCTCGACGACTTGCTCGAGTAGTGCCAGGCGATCAGCCTCCGCGGCTTCGCCTGCGGCGACTGCGCGCGTGAGCACAGGCTCCCAGGGCGAGGTGCTGCCGCTGACTCCACGTAGCGCGCAGGCGACGATCCGGCCGGCCTCGCTGCGCATCGCGTCGCCGTCGTCATCCGACAGCTCGCGGGCGAGCACCAGGTCACCGCCACTGAGCGCGGCACAACTGTCGGCGCGAGTGCTTTCGACGCCTTCTTCGCGGAGCCGCGCCGCAACTGCGCTGACTGGGATCGCATCGAAGCGCACGCTTTGGCAGCGTGAGACGACGGTCGGGAGCATCGTCTCGGGCTCGGCGGTAATCAAAATGAAATGCACAAACTCCGCCGGTTCCTCGAGCGTTTTGAGCATTCGGTTGGCGACCTTTTCAGACATCGTCTCGACGCGTTCAAGTACGAACACGCGTCGAGCGCCCTCCATCGGCGTGCGGGTCGCTCCGCGAATAACTCGATCGTCGATGTCCTCGATAAGCATCTCGTGCGCACCTGAAGGTTTGACCCACGTGAGGTCGGGGTGCGATCCGCGTATTGCACGCAAGCTCGCCGACTCCGGGTCGGCACTGCCTTCAGACAGCAACGCGGCGGCAAATGCTCGAGCAGTTTCTGCCTTACCTACGCCGCGTGGGCCGTGAAAGAGATAGGCGTGCGACGCGATGCCTGATTCGAGCGCGGCGTTGAGGACGACGCGCGCGGCAGCGTGATGCCCCGTCGCCGACTGGAGGGCGTCGCTCACCGCTGTGGGCACGGTCGTGGTGCTCACGCCGCGACCGTGCCGATCAGCTCACCGGCAAGGCGCGCGACATCGGCCGCGACTGCATCGGGCTCGCGGTCGCCATCGACTTTGACGATCCGCTCGGCAGCGGCAGCGGCAAGCTCTTCATACGCCGCGGCGACCGCCTGTTGAAATGAGAGTCCCTCGTCCTCGAAGCGATCGCCGACTTCGACGCCGCGAGTCGCAGCGCGTTGCGGATCGATCGAGATCAAGAAGGTGCGGTCGGGCAACAGACCGCCAGACGCCCAGTCATTGAGCTCAGCGATCGCGTCGATGCCGAGCCCGCGCACAACACCTTGATAGGCGAGCGAAGAGTCGATGTAACGATCGGCGATCACGACGCGGCCGGCGGCGAGTTCCGGCTCGATCACCGTCTCGACGAGGTCGGCGCGCGCGGCGGCGAACAGCAAGGCCTCGGCCCGAGGCGAGAGCTCGATCCCCGGATCTTTGAGAATCTCACGGACGCGCTCGCTGAGCACCGTCCCGCCCGGTTCGCGCACGAGCAACGCGCGCTCACCCAACGACTCGGCGAGCAGCGCGGCCTGCGTGCTCTTGCCGCTGCGATCGATCCCCTCGAACGAGATGAAGTAACCGCGTTGCGCCATCGCAGCGACCCTAGACGATCAGCGCAGGACGGTCAAACTCCGGCAGGTGCTCGGCGGCCTTTTCGGTTTAGCGCTTGTGTGCTCCCGCTGATCGAGGGCGGGCGAATCGAAGAACAACCCCTCAAGCCGCCGGCGCGAACGCTGACCGGCGCCTTGATCGAGGGCGGGATCCTGATCGCCGAGCCGACGACAAAAAGACGGCTAGCCGCGAGGTCGGCGAGGCGGTCGAACGCCTGCTGCGCGGCCTCGCAATCTGAGCGGATCCATCAAGTAAGGTCCCGCGTCGATGGGCACTTTTCGTCAGAAGGCCGGGACCGCGAAGCGGCGCCTACTCAATGCGCGTGGCGAGCTTTTCCCGAAGGATGTTGTTTCGCCCGTCGCGCTGGCGACCTCCCGCCGAAGCGTTACGCCGCAGGACTTGGGTGTAGAACGAGGCACCGCCACACAACGCCTGCACGCGAAAATTTCACCCGACACACTCGCCGAGATCGCCCGCCACGCCGCGGCCGACGAGACGCTGGTCGACTTCCCCGTGCCTCCCGGCGCACCCCCGCGCAAGATCCGCATGACCCAAGAATGGGAAGACGCGAGCGGCCTCGAGCGCAAGCGTCTCGACCTGCGCCTAGGCGCGCACTACGCGATCCCCGCGTTTCTCGAAGAGACAGGCATCACCACCGCGCTCCCGCCCGAACACATCCACGCGATGACCCACAGCCCGCTGGCGGCCGGCGGCGATTTCTACCACGCCGATCTGGTCGCCGACGCGCTGGTGACGGCCGGTTCGCCGCTGGCGGCAGGTGACAACGGGCTCGATTTCGGCTGCTCGTCGGCGCGCGTCACCCGCGCACTCGCCGCGTCGTACCCCGAGGTCAATTGGCACGGCTGCGACCCCAACGGCCCGGCGATCGGGTGGGCCTCCGAGAACCTGCCGGGCATCGACTTTCACACCAGTGGCAACGAACCGCCGCTCCCCTATCCCGACGACCACTTCGCCGTCGCCTTCGGCATCTCGATCTGGTCGCACTACGCCGAAGCCCTCGCGCTTCGCTGGTACGACGAGATCTGGCGCGTCCTGCGCCCCGGCGGCCACCTAATCTCAACCACGCACGGCCCACAGTCGGTTGCCTTCTACGGCGAGATTGGACTACGCACCGCGCAGCAGCTCAGCGAGATCAAGGACTCGCTCTATGGCAGTGGCTACTGGTACGCGCCGGAGTTCGGCGACAAGGGCGACTGGGGTGTCGTCAACAGCGAATGGGGCACGTCATTCGTCACCGCCGAGTGGATGCTCGACAAGCTCTGCCCGAAGTGGCAGATCGTCGAGTACGCGACCGCGCGTAACGAGAACAACCAAGACGTTTACGTGCTGCGCAAGCCGGCCTGACTCGGAGGGATTAAACGCCTGAAGCAGCTCGACACCCCAGGCAAATGAGCGACCCCTCTTACTTCTTCGCGGGAGCCTTCTTCTTCGCCGCCGGCTTCTTCCTGGCCGCAGGCTTCTTCTTCTTTGCCGGTCCAGCGGCGCGACGGTCGGCGAGCAGTTCAGCTGCACGCTCGGGCGTCAACGTCTCGACGTCGTCACCCTTGCGCAGCGATGCGTTGTACTCGCCGTCGGTGACGTAGGGGCCGAAGCGGCCGTCCTTCATCACGATCGGCTCGCCGCTGACGGGGTCGTCGCCGAGTTCCTTCAGCGGCGGCTTGGTCGCGCGGCCGTAAGTCTTGGGCTTTGAGTAGATCTCACGGGCCTGCGCCTCGGTGATCGTCAAAAGTTGTTCCTCGGTTTCAAGCGAACGTGAGTCGGAGCCCATCTTCAGATACGGGCCGTAGCGACCGTTCTGCGCGGTGATCTCGGTGCCGTCCTCGCCGGTGCCGACGACGCGCGGCAGGGTCAGCAGCGTGAGTGCGTCGTCGAGCGTGATCGAGTCGAGATCCATCGACTTGAAGAGGCTCGCGGTGCGCGGCTTGGCACCCTTGGCGGCGCCCTCCGGCAGAGCCTCGGTGACGTAGGGACCGAAGCGGCCGTTGCGCGCGACGATTGCCAGGCCGGTCTCGGGGTGGGTGCCGAGCTCGCGCTCCATGCCGCTGGGCTGAGTCAGAAGTTCCTTTGCCTTTTCGAGCGTGAGCTCGTCGGGCGGCAAATCTTCGGGCACGTTGGCGCGAGTCGGGACATCTTCGCCTTCGGCGTTCTTGACGACCGGCGGGCCTTCGACGTAGGGGCCGTAGCGACCGACGCGCAAGTTGATGTTCTCGCCGAGCTCGAAAGTTGCCAGGCCGCGGGCGTCGATATCGCCGAGGTCAGCAACCAGCGCCTTCAACCCAGCGTCCTGATCGTCGCCGCCGAGCCAGAAGCGCTGCAGCACGCGAACGCGATCCTCGCGACCACCGGCAACTTCGTCGAGCACGCGCTCGAGGTCGGCGGTGAACTCGTACTGGATCAGCTGACCGAAGTGCTCTTCGAGCAGGCGGGTCGCGCTGAACGCGATCCACGCCGGCACCAGCGCGCTTCCCTTCTTATAGACGTAGCCACGATCCTGAATCGTGTTGACGATCGAGGCGTAAGTCGAGGGGCGGCCGATCTCGCGATCTTCAAGCTCCTTGATCAAGCTCGCTTCCGTAAAACGGGCCGGCGGCTTCGTCTGATGGCCGACCGAGTCGAGCTTCTCGGCGGTGACCGCGTCACCCTGCTGCACATTGGGCAGCTTGGTCTGCGTGTCGTCGCTGTCGGCGTCGGGGTTTTCTGAAGACTCGACGTAGGCCTTGAGGAAACCGTGGAAGGTGATCGTGCGGCCGCTCGCACCGAACTCGACTTCTTTCGCCGGGGAGCCGCTGGTCGTCGCCTGAATGCGGATCGAAACGCTGTTGCCCTTGGCGTCGTTCATCTGCGAAGCGATCGTGCGCTTCCAGATCAGCTCGTAAAGCCTGGCCTCGTCGCCGTTGAGTGAAACCTGTTGTGGCGTGCGGAAGCTCTCGCCGGCCGGGCGGATTGCCTCGTGCGCCTCCTGGGCGTTCTTGACCTTTCCGGCGTAGACGCGCGGCGCGTCGGGCAGGTACTCCTTGCCGTAAAGCTCAGTGACCTGTGCGCGGGCCGCTTTGAGCGCGGTCTCCGAAAGCGTCGTCGAGTCGGTACGCATATAGGTGATGTATCCACCCTCGTAGAGACGCTGCGCGACCTGCATCGTGCGGGCGGCGCCAAAGCCGAACTTGCGGGATGCCTCTTGCTGCATCGTCGTCGTGCGGAAAGGTGCGTACGGCTTGCGCGTGTAGGGCTTCGACTCGACGGACTTGACCGAGAAGGGGCACGCGTCTAGGCCGGCCGCCAGTTCTCTCGCCCCCGCTTCGTCGAGGTGGACAACGTCCTTGGCTGTCTGCTCACCGGCGTTGTTGAAACTCGATCCAGTCGCCAGACGCTTGCCGTCGACGGCGACCAGTTTGGCCGGGAACTTGCTCGGGTCGTGATCGCCACCGGCGTCGAAGATCGCTTCGAGGTCCCAATACGAAGCAGCGTTGAAGGCGATCCGCTCACGCTCGCGCTCGACGACTAGGCGCGTGGCGACCGACTGCACGCGGCCGGCCGACAGTCCGCTCATGACCTTCTTCCAAAGCACCGGGCTGACCTCGTAGCCGTATAGACGGTCGAGGATGCGGCGTGTCTCTTGCGCGTCGACGAGGTTCATGTCGACATCACGCGGGTTGTCGATCGCGTGTTGGACGGCCGCCTTGGTGATCTCGTTGAAGACGATCCGCTTGACCGGGACCTTCGGCTTGAGCTCGTCGAGCAGGTGCCAGGCGATCGCCTCGCCTTCGCGGTCCTCATCGGTCGCGAGTACGAGTTCGTCGGCGTCCTTGAGCAGCTTCTTCAGCTTCGCCATCTGTTTCTTCTTCTCAGAAGAGACGACGTAGATCGGCTCGAACTCGGATTCGGTGTTGACGCCGAGTCGGCCCCATGACTCAGTCTTGAACTGCGCCGGAACTTCGTCGGCGCCACGCGGCAGGTCGCGGATGTGGCCGACCGAAGAGTCCACGACGTATCCGTCGCCGAGGTATCCGGCGATGCTCTTGACCTTGTTCGGCGACTCGACGATGACGAGTGTTGACACTTCTTAGATCCCTCTCTCGGCGCTCAGAAATTCATTTTCGGGACCACTTTGGCACACCGTAGCGCGTGATTGTCAGCTTGGCGAACTCCCGCTGGGGGTTGCCGAGCGACGTTTGGGGTGGTAGGTTCGCCGCTCGGCACAGGGTGAAATTATTTAGAAGGAGCGCGACGTGAAGGCACTTGTAACAGGAGGATCAGGCTTCATCGGGTCCAACATCGTCGATGCGCTGATCGCGCGCGGCGACGAAGTTCAGGTGCTCGATAATCTCGCGACCGGCCGTCGCTCGAACCTCGACCAGGCGATCGCCGACGGCGCGGTGCTGGTCGAAGAGTCGATCACCGACCGCGACGCCGTCGACTCGCTGATGGCGGCCTTTCGCCCCGACGCGATCTTTCATCTCGGCGCCCAGATCGATGTGCGCAAATCGGTCACCGACCCGGCCTTCGACTCGGTCGTAAACATCGGCGGCACGATCAACCTGCTTGAAAGTGCACGCGAGCACGAGGTCGGGCGATTCGTCTTCAGTTCCACCGGCGGCGCGATCTACGGTGAGGCCGAGACGATCCCGACGCCCGAGAGTTACGTGCCTAATCCAGAGGCGCCATACGGGCAGGCGAAGTACGCCGCCGAGGGCTATCTCGGATTGTCGGAGCGGCTTTACGGAATGTCCACGGTCTCCCTGCGTTACGGCAACGTTTACGGACCGCGCCAGGATCCGCTCGGCGAGGCCGGCGTGATCGCGATCTTCTGCGGCAAGCTGCTCGGCGGCGAGCGGCCGACTGTGTTCGGCGACGGAACCCAGACGCGCGACTATGTGTATGTCGGCGATGTCGTGGCGGCGAACCTCGCCGCGGGCGACAGCGACGTTACGGGACCGATCAATATCGGCACCGGGCGCGAGACGTCGGTGCTCGATCTGCTTGACGCACTTAGCCCGCATGCGAAGTCAGACTTCACGCCGAACTTTGAACCGATGCGCCTCGGCGAGCTGCCGCGCAGCGCGCTCGATGTGACGCGGGCGCAGGAAACGCTCGGCTGGTCTGCGGACGTGTCGATCGAGGACGGTCTCGAGACGACCCTGCAGTGGGCGATCGCCGACGCCCGGTAAGTAGTTGGGGGTCAGGGCGGGCGCCCCGGGCAAAAAAAACGGCCCGGTGATTGAGAGGACGCTCAACCACCGGGCCTAAATGAGGGCTGTAATCAGACCTTCGGGGACACTCGAGTCTGGGCCCTTCACCCTTGATTTTGTGGAACGAAAGACGCTTGGCGGCAGACTGCGAAGCGTCCGTATTGCGTTGCCACACTCAAGCAATCGGGTTACTTCTAGAGAAACTTTAGCGTTTTCTGGCCAATTGGCCAACATTTGTTGTATTCCTTACTATTCATTGCTTTGATCACTAATTTTTGGCTCGTTTCGGGCCCTAAGAACCTCTAGAAAGCCGATCGCGCCCAGCGCGAGTGCGATCGCGACAAGTGGAAGAAATGTCAGGCGGAAGCGACCCTCGGCGTGAAACATCAGGTGGATCAACGGCAGCGTGATGATCGGCAGCGCGATCGCGCGGGCGGCCGACGCCACGCCCTCTGACCACAAAGCAAACAATCCGATCACGACGAAGAAGACGTAGAGGGCGATCCAGACGATGTTGAGAATGTCATCGGCTTCGATGAATCCCGAGTCGGCGCGGGTCTTCGCCGGGATCAGATTCCGCCAATGCCAGGTGTCGGCGCGGTACTCCCCCCGAGCGTGGTCGCTGTTCCAGGGCGAGGCCAGCGCGGCCAAGCGATCCGGGAAGGCGCGGGCCGTTTTGTCGGGGTGTGCGGCCATCTCGCCAAGCCCCTGGCGCTGCATGCAGTCGGCAAACTCGAATGCGTTGTCGGCACCGCCGACGCCGACCGGGTCGAGGTCGACGCACTCCGGGGCGATCAATGGCCGGGTGCCGCTGCCACCGACCGGTTGCACGTTGTCCTCGTAAAGGGCGATCTGCCAACCAACCGTGACCGGAATGATCTCGTCGTGAACCGCGTAGTCGCGCGCCACCCACGCTGCCGGCAGCAGCAGCGCGATCAGCACGAACACCGCGCCGTACCTTCGCGGCGCCGCTCGCATCAGCCAGATCGCGAGAAACGGCAGCGCGATCGCGACGCGCGGCTGCACGAGGATCGCGTAGGAGATCGACAGCCCGGCGAGCATCACCGGTAACGCCGGACGCGAATCGCCGGCCGGCTCGGCGGCGGCCTCGTGCGACTTCACGAGCAACAGGATCGTCGCCGTCACCAGAAACGCCAGCAGCGTCTCGTTCATAAAGAGATTGGGCGTGTCGATCATCGCGATCGAGGCCGTAAGCAGCAGCGGAGGCAGCAACGCCGAGAACCCGAAGAGCACCCGGCGGGCAAGCGCGAAGGTCATCAGCACAGTCGCTCCGGCGAGTAGCCACTGGACCGCGCGCACGATCAGCAGGACGTACTCGCGCTGCGCCAGCACGTCTGAGAGCGGCAGGAAGTTCCAGATTGCGGCGATCAGAACCGGATAGCCCGGCGGCGTCGCCGCAGGGCTGACGCCGAGCGCTGAACCGGCGACATCCGTGAAGCCATCCCGCACAAAGGCCTCGGCCTGCGAGAGAAAAACAAGCGCGTCAGGCCCGAGGCGAACGTCGAGTTCGTCGCGGAACTTGAAGTACCACAGTGCGCGCGCAGCGATCCCGGACGCCGCGATAAAGATCGCCCAGGCCCAGAGACGGCGCGCCGAAGGACCGATGGCCGGGCGCTCTTGCATATGGGGGTATTCCATATGGGGGTATTCGCCGCCGACGGCGCTTATGCATGCATCCGAAGCCGCTAATTCGCGCTTTTTTACCTGCTCGCAGTGCCTTGAGAATCGGCCGTCAAAGCTAGAATTCGTGGTCTAACCGGACTCGATTCTTGCCGGACGTACTCGCTCCTGCAAACGCTGTGGTCGTGATTCCGTCCGGGTCGCGTGACAGATTGTTTCGTTACCCGCTGATAGCGGTTTCAGAGCCACAAAAGAGGCCTATTTTGCGGGATATTCACGCAATTTTCACCTCCTGAAGACGGCGCTGACGAAGTCTCTTTTTAGACGTATTGAGTTTTAGACGTATTGAAAGTTAAATTGCAGCATCGTTTCGTGACACGTCTTTAGGGCGTACAGCTTTAGGGCGCACAGCTTTAGGGCGCACAGCCCTTAAAACGCACGGGACGCGGCTTTTGGAGGAGGAGCGTGGATGACACTTACAGGACCAGACACTCAAATTGCAGGACCGACTGCCGGGCAGATCGCCATTACGGAGGCGGCAAACGCAGGGCCGGGAGCGCTCAATACCAGCGGTCACGGGCGCGGTTTGTCGCTCGAACGCTTCTATACAGAGGCTGGCGTGCATCCGTTCGACTCAGTCGAGTGGGAAATGCGCGACGCAGTCATCGGTAATCCCGAAAAGCCCGCCTTCGAGCAGTACGGCGTCGAGTTCCCCAAGAGCTGGTCACAGAACTCCACGAACATCGTCACCCAGAAGTACTTCCGCGGCAAGCTCGACAGCCCTGAGCGCGAGAACTCCGTCAAGCAGATGATCGGCCGCGTCTCTGGCACGATCGCTGGCTGGGGCCGCGAGGCCGGATACTTCGCCAGCGAAGACGACGCACAGATCTTCGAAGACGAGCTGACCCACATCCTCCTCCACCAGGTCGCTGCCTTCAACTCGCCCGTCTGGTTCAACGTCGGCTTCGAAGAGAAGCCGCAGTGCTCGGCCTGCTTCATCCTCTCGGTCGAAGACACAATGGAGTCGATCCTCGACTGGAACACCCGCGAGGGCATGATCTTCCGCGGCGGTTCAGGCAGCGGTATCAACCTGTCGAACATCCGCGGCTCGATGGAGAGCCTGAAGAAGGGAGGCCTCGCCAGCGGCCCGGTCTCGTTCATGCGCGGCGCCGACTCATGGGCCGGCACGATCAAGTCCGGCGGCAAGACGCGACGCGCGGCGAAGATGGTTGTGCTCGACATCGACCACCCGGACATCGAAGACTTCATCTGGTGCAAGGCCAAAGAAGAGGACAAGGCCCGCGCCCTGCGTGACGCCGGCTTCGACATGTCGATCGACGGCGACGGCTTCACCTCGATCCAGTACCAAAATGCCAACAACTCGGTGCGCGTCAGCGACGAGTTCATGGAGGCTGTCGAGAACGGCGACTCGTGGTGGACCAAGACCCGCGTCGACGGCTCGCCGGTCAAGGAGTACGACGCCCGCGACCTGATGCAGCAGATCTCAGACGCCGCCTGGCGCTGCGCCGACCCGGGAGTCCAGTACGACACGATCATCAACCGCTGGCACACCTGCCCCAACTCGGGTCGCATCAACGCCTCAAACCCGTGCAGCGAGTACATGCACGTCGACGACAGCGCCTGCAACCTTGCGTCGTTGAACCTGATGAAGTTCCGCCGCGACGACGGCAGCTTCGATGTCACCCAGTTCGAACACGCGGTCGACATCGTGCTACTCGCCCAAGAGATCGTCGTTTCGCCGTCGAGCTACCCGACCGAGAAGATCGGCGACAACGCCCGCGCGTTCCGTCAGCTCGGTCTCGGCTACGCCAACCTCGGCGCACTGCTGATGAGCAACGGCCTGCCCTACGACAGCGACCGGGGCCGCGCCGATGCAGCCGCGATCACCGCGCTGATGACCGGCCGCGCCTACCGCCAGAGCGCGCTGATCGCCGAGGCGATCGGCAGCTACGACGAGTACCCCAAGAACGCCGAGCCGCACATGAACGTCATGCGCATGCACCGCGACGCCTCGTACCAAATTCCTGACGACTTCGTCGACGACCAACCACTCGTCGACGCCGCTCGTCAGTCCTGGGAAGACACCGTCGCGCTCGGCGAGCGTCACGGCTTCCGCAACGCGCAGGCCACCGTGCTCGCACCGACCGGCACGATTTCCTTCCTGATGGACTGCGACACCACCGGCATCGAGCCGGACTTTTCGCTGATCAAGTTCAAGGAGCTCGTCGGCGGCGGCAACATGACGATCGTCAACCAGACAGTGCCGCTGGCACTTCGCACACTGGGTTACGACGACCAGACCGTCGACGGCATCGTTCAGTACATCGCCGCCGAGGGCACGATCGTCGATGCTCCGGGCCTCAAAGAGAGCGACCTGCCGGTCTTCGACGTCGCAGTCGGAGAGCGCGCGATCAGCCACATGGGCCACATCAAGATGATGGCCGCGGCACAGCCGTTCCTCTCTGGCGCGATCAGCAAGACCGTCAACATGCCCGCGAGCGCATCGATCGACGACATCGCCGACGCCTACATCCAGGGCTGGAACTACGGCCTCAAGGCGCTGGCGATCTACCGCGACGGTTCAAAGACCGCGCAGGCGCTGCGCACCGACGCTCAAGAAGGCGCGGATGCCGAGGGCAAGGTCGTGCTCACGCAGGAAGAGTTCGAGAAGCAGCTCGAGACCGCGCGCGCCGAAGGTGCAGCAGCCGAGGGCAACAAGCCGCACCGCCGCCGTATGCCGGTCGAGCGTCAGTCGCTGACGCACAAGTTCTCGATCGCCGGTCACGAGGGCTACATCACGGCCGGTCAGTACGACGACGGCCGCCCGGGCGAGATCTTCCTTACCGACATCGGCAAGGAAGGCTCAACGTTGCGCGGCATGATGAACGCGTTCGCCACGGCGATCTCGGTCGGCCTGCAGTACGGCGTGCCGCTCGAGACGTTCGTCGACAAGTTCTCCTACATGCGCTTCGAGCCGGAAGGCATGACGCGCAACAAGGAGATCCCGTTCGCCAAGTCGATGCCCGACTACATCATGCGCTGGCTCGCATCGCGTTACTGCGACACCGACCTGCAAGAAGAGCTCGGCATCATGACCGAGGCCGTCCGCGCCCGCAAGGCTGGTGAAGAGGCCGACGTCAGTGGTCGGAGCGACACGGCTGGTCCGAGCAACGGTGCCGCCGCGCCGACGAATGGCAACGGCTCCGCAGGCGTGACCAACGGGAATGGTTCAGCGAAGGCTGCGAACGGCAATGGGAACGGCAATGGCTCCGCCGCGAAGGCTCCTGAGGCGACGCCGAAGGTGATCAAGGTAGATGCAGCCGCCAAGCCTGCGTCGTCAGCGCTTCAAGCCGATGCGCCGGTCGCGGCCCCTGCCCGCATGAAGGGTCTCGACCTCGGTCCGGCCTGCGGCCAGTGCGGCGGCATGATGCAACGCACCGGCTCTTGCTACACCTGCAGCAGCTGCGGCAACAACACCGGCTGCGGCTGATCCTGCGGCGGTTCGCGCACCGAAAACGACGTTCGAGAACGGGCCGCCTCGCGCGGCCCTTCTCATGCGCGTGGCTGGTCGACTAACTCCACCGCGTTCGGCGGCGTTGCGCGGTTAGTGCAGGCATTCCGGCGCTGCGCTGGTATGTGATTAGTGATGGCCTCGCAACGAGACGATCCGACAGACGCTGCCCGCGCATCGCGCAGGGTTGACCTGCCGCTGATCGCGATCTTCGCCGGCTGTGCCGTGCTCGGCGTTGTGATGCTGTCGAAGGTGCGGCAGTGGTTGATGATGACCGACGAGTTGCTCTACGTCGAGATGGCACGCGGCTTCATCGACAGCGGACTACCCGTGCCGCAGGCGCGTGGCGAAGCCGTCTCGGTTTATCAAGTGCTCTATCCGCTGTTGATCAGTCCGATTGTCGCGTTGTTCGACATGCCGACGGCGTATCCGATCATCGCCTCGCTAAATGCGGTGCTGATGGCGTCGGTGGTGTTCCCGGCGTACAAGCTCACTCAGTTCGTCACAGACCACCGTCCGGCGGCGCTGTGGGTCGCGGCCTGCAGCGGCGTCGCGCCTTGGATGGCGATGGGCTCGAAGATCCTCACCGACGCGCTGGCGTATCCGATGTTCGTCTGGGCGATCTACGCGATCGTCGTTTCGGTCGCACTGCAGTCGCGGCGATCGACTCTCTGGGCGCTGGTCGCGATCGTCGCTGCCTACCTCACGCGCAGTCACTTCATCATCTTGCTGCCGGTGTACTGCGCCGCGCTCGTCGGGCGGGCGCTGATGGCTGCGGTGCTGGCCGAGGCCGCGACGACCTCTGCTCGGCTACGCGCACTCGGACCGGCGACTGCCACCCTGCTGCGCACCCGCTGGCCTGTATTCCTCGCCTTCATCGTCGTCTACGGACTGATCGTGGTCGCCCCGAAGGTGATCCTCGGAATCTACGGCACGACCGCCGACGGTACGCAGGGCAGCATCCTGACGCCCGGCCTGATCGGCGACACTTTCCAGCACCTCGGGATTCTGACGATCGGCATCGGTCCGTTGGCGATCGCGCTGGCGCTCCCCTGGCTTTTGGTCGGCTGTGGTCGAGTGCGCGATGCGCGCGAGAACGCCGGTGCGATCACTTTCGCAATTGCCTCCGTGGCGATGCTCGTCACGGCCGCGTCGTTCGACCATCGCTTCACTTTCTCCGGCGAGATCTTCGAACGCTACGTCTTTTATCTCGTGCCGCTGCTGCTGTGCGCGACCGCGGCGGCGATGGTGCGGCCACCGAAGCACTGGGCGGCCTATGCGATCCCGATCCTCGCCGCGGTGATGATCATTCAGTCGGAGGAGCGTTACGGGCTGGATATCCCGACCGTGATCCGCTTCGCGATGGCTTTCAAACCAGCGGCAATCTTCATGATAGAGCTTCAGAAGATCGTCGACGCGGTCGGACTCCCGTCGATCACGACACTGCTTTTGCTACTGACCGTGATCGGATCAGCGGCCGCGTGGTGGCTGATTCTCAAGGATCGTGGCGCGGCCGCGCTGCATCTGGTGATGGGCTTCACATTCGCCTTCACTCTCGCCTGCACGCTCTACGTCGTGCCGAAGGCCGTCGACTTCCAGAACCGTCCCGGGTATCTGCAACTGGTGCCGCGCGGAGCCGAGAAGGACTGGGTCGATCGTGCGGTCGGCGACGATCGCGTGGCGTTGTCGGAGAGCGCAGTCAATGCATCTGACGGCCAGCCGATTCTGCCGAGCTTCAATCAACCGCTGCCGTGGTGGGATGTCGAGCTGTGGAATGAATCCGTGCGCACGTACTACACCCCGCGCGAACCGACGCTCGACGGCACCACGCCGACGCTCGCGCCGTATTACAAGCTGGGCCTCGACTTCGAGAGCGGCGAGATCGCCACGCTGCCGGGTCGCGACGACGGGTGGCTGCTTGCATCAGCGAGCGATCCGCGATTTGCGCCGTTCTCGGCCGTGCCACCAGTCGAAGGTGGTCCGCTCGCCCTCTACAAGACCGGGCCCGAGCCGCGTGCGAGCTGGATCAGCCGCGGGCTCAGCACTCACGGCCTGCTGGCGGATGACAAATCGGCGACGATTCGCGTCTTCAGTGCACGCGGACAGTCGGGTCCGGCTACGGCATCCGTCTCGTTCAACGTCGAAGCGACTCCCGCGACGAAGGACCTACCGAGTCCGTTCGAAGCAAACGCACGCGAGCGTTCAATCGGCCCTCTGGGGACGGCAGCAAGAGAAGTCTGCCTGCCGCCCAGCGGCCACGCAGACCTTAAGTTCAGCGGCGCCGAGCTGGCGAAACAGGCCGATCTGTCGATCCGCGCAGCAACGGCGCGGATCCTGACGGTCGACGTCGCGCGGTCGGCAAAGCCGTGCTGAGTCGGCACTTCGTCTCGTAAGGTCCAACCTTCGTGACCAGCAACGACCACGACGCCGAGACGACCGCGCCGCACACGCCAGCGGCCCCTTCACGCACCCCCGCCGACGAGGCTCGCGGCGCGGCAGGTATCTCGCTCGGCCAAGCGTCGCTGATGGTGATGGGCGGCGTCCTTGCGCTGCTGATCACACAGTTTTTTGGCAAGGGGGTGTCGACCGACGCGTTCTTCACCGCCTACGGCTTCTACGTGATCGCGCTGACTTTTGCGCAGACTCTGCGACTTACGGTTCTGCCACGTCTGCTTTCCGACGTGACCGGTGCCCAAGAGGCACGACTGCTGCTGGCGACCGCGACGCTGGCGGCGCTTGCCGCCATACCGATGGTCGCCTTGGCCGGTCCGATCGGCGATTTGATCGCCAACGGTGACCCGAGCGGTCTGGCCGCCGAGACGCTGCGGCTGTTGTGGCCTGCGCTCGCGCTGCATCTGTTGGCCGGCATGCTCGTAGCAATGTTGGTGATGCGCGGCATCTACGCGCCGATCGGCGTCGCATTCGCGATCACCAGCCTGATCACGATCGCGGCGTTCGTACTGCTCGAGCCCGAGCTCGACCTACGTGCCGTCGCAGTCGGGCTCGCGCTCAGCGCAGTCTTCCTCGCTAGCGCGCTGATGACACACCTCTGGCGGGCCGGTTGGCGCCCGGCCTTCCGGCAGCAACTCGTTCCGCGCCAGATCGTCCGCGACTGCGGCGATCTGTTTGTCGCCTCATCGAGCTTCTTGATGCTCAACCTCGGCTATCTGATCTGCCTGGCCGTCGCCAACCGCGCATCCGCCGGCACTGCCACGACCTACGCCTACGCATTCTTCGGCGCGGCATTTCTGGTCGCCTCGACCGCCGTTCCGAGCGCGATGGTGCGCGCACCGCGGCTATTGGACGCTGGCGGCAATCGCGGTGTGACAGTCGCGGACGTCCTCGTTGACTACCGCGTCGCGCTCGTGCTGCTGGCGCCCGCGATCGGGCTGGTCGCGCTGGTCGGAGCGCCGTTGATCGATCTGATCACCGGCTCGTTCTTCGGCGCGGACGACTCGACAGATTTCGTCACGGTGCTCGTCTGTCTGACGCCGTGGGTCCTCGCGGCGACGGTCGGTGTAATGCTGATTCTCGAATCGCTCAACCGCGGTCGCGGGAACGCGCTCGCGGCGATCGCCGTCGGGCAGGCCGTCGTGCTCCTGATTCTTGCCAAGCTCGGAGATGAGATCGCGGGAATCGCCGGCATTGCGATCGCGCAGTCCACCGCCATGTTCCTCGCTACCGCCGCGCAGATTCGGCTGGCGATGCGCGCCGACGCCGGGCGGTTGCTGCGAACGCTCGGCACCGAAACCTTGCGTTCGGCCGCGCTGGTGCTGGTCTCTTTCGGTCCGGGCTGGCTGGCGATCAGCGCGCTCGACGACTCGTTGGCCGTCGAGCTGCCGATTGCCGCAGCCGGCCTCGCGATCTTCGCGATCGGTGCCAGCCGCGTCTACCCGGCTGAGTGGAAACTGCTGGTCGGCGTCCTGCCGTTTACGTCTCGACACGCGACCACTTAATACAGTCCCCCTCCGATGAAGCTCTCACTGATTCTGCCGACCTTCAACAGCGCCGAGACGATCGAGCGCACGCTGCGTGCCGCGCTCGCTCAGACCTACCGGCCGCTCGAGATCGTGATCTACGACGAGGCCAGCGCCGACGACACTCGCGCGATCATCGAGCGCGTGCTCGTAGATGCTCCGCAAGACATCGAGACGCGACTATTAACGGCAGAAGAGAACTCCGGAGCCGTCAAGGCCTGGCGCGTCGCGCTGCACGAGATCACCGGCGACTGGTGCGCTTTCGTCTGGGCCGACGACGTGCTCAAGCCCGACTACAGCGCGAAGATGATGGCCGGAGCAGAGCGTGCAGTCGAAGCGGGTCGCAAGATCGTGGCTTGCAGCGGTGAAGTCGAGAACGCTGACGGCGTGCTGCCCTACTACTCGACCGACAAGGGCATCGCGACCGCCGCCGAGTACTCCGAGGGCATCTTCATGCGGCGCTTTCCACTGACTCAGATCTGCGCGGTTTACGAGACCGCGACCGCGCGTGAGGTTTTCGACCGGCATATCCAGTTCGACAACCCGCGCGACTACGACTACAACCGCCACCCCTACGGCAACGATGTCGGCTACCTCTCCGAGCTGGCCGCCGAAGGTCCGGGCGTCGAGCTGATCGGCGAGCGATTGGTGACGCTGGTCGATTCGAGCACGAGCATGACGCGCCAGGGCACCGGCCAGCACATCTGGCAGATGCGCTGGCAGTACACCTTCAACCAACTGCGTGTCTGGCGCTGGTGGGCAGATCGCGATATGCCGGGCGCACAGCGACTGGTGAAGATGGGTGAGCGGCGGCTGGCACTCTGCTCGATCATGCTCGGTGGCAACGCAGATCGGCTCAAGCCCGCCAACTACGTAAAGGCCGTGCTCGGCTACCTCGATTTCCGCCGGCTCGACTATCAGCGGCATCACCGCACGCTCGACGAGCACCGCGCACGCATGCAAGCGGTTCTCGCCTAGGGCTTATCTAGACTTCGCCCCTTCCGTTCCCCTCCGCGACCGCAAAAGCGAGTTTTCAATTTCATGCATGCAAGTGCCGACCGCTCAGAAGTGACCACCCGAACGACCTGCCGCGTATGCGGGTCGAGCGAACTGACGCCGGTCATGGACCTCGGCGACCAGTGCATCGCGGGTGCCTTCGCCCCGCCCGGCGGCGAGCGTCCGGAGGAAACCAAGTATCCGTTGCAGCTTGTGCGCTGTGACCGCGAGGCCAACCCCGACGGCTGCGGCCTGGTGCAGTTGCTGCACACCTTGCCGGGCGACGCGCTCTACAGCTCGTACTGGTACCGCAGCGGTATCAACCGCACGATGACCGAGAACCTGCACGAAATTGCGCGCCAGGCAACTGAGGTCACCGGCGCCCTCGCCGAGGGCGAGATCGCGATCGACATCGGTTGCAACGACGGCACCCTGCTCGACGCATACGGCGAACTGGCGCCGGGCTGCAAGCAGCTAGGCATCGACCCTTCAGATGTCACCCGCTTCGCCGTCGCCAAGGGCTACGACGTAATCAACGACTTCTTCAGCCACCGCGTCTTCGACGAGCGCTACCCGGGTGCCAAGGCCAAGATCATCACCAGCATTGCGATGTTCTACGACCTCGAAGACCCGAAGCAGTTCGTCGCCGACATCGCCGCCTCGCTCGACGAGAACGGCGTCTGGGTCAGCGAGTTCTCGTACATGCCGACGATGCTCGAGATGAACAGCTTCGACACGGTCTGCCACGAGCACCTTGAGTACTACTCGCTGGCGGTGATCGAGCGGATCTTCGCGTCGGCCGGGCTGCGTGTGCTGCGCGCCGAGCTCAACGACGTCAACGGCGGCAGTATCCGCTTGTTCGCCGGCCACGCGGGCGGCCTCGAGCCGACCGCCGAGGCTCAGGCCAACCTCGAGCAGATGCGCGCCGACGAGGCCGAGATGCAGCTCGACTCGCCCAAGCCATACGCCGAATGGGTCCAGCGCGCCGAGAAGGTCCGCGACGATCTGATCGCGATGCTGCGCAAGTTCAAGGACGAGGGCAAGACCGTGCACGTCTACGGCGCATCGACCAAGGGCAACACCACCCTGCAGTTCACCGGCGCCGATCACACGCTGATCGACTGCGCCGCCGACCGCAACCCCGACAAGTGGGGCTCCGAGACGATCGGCACACACATCCCGATCGTCTCCGAAGAAGAGTCGCGCGCCAAGAAGCCTGATTACTACCTGGTGCTGCCGTGGCACTTCCTCGACGAGATGATCGAGCGCGAGGCAGAGTTCTTCGCCGGCGGCGGCAAGTTCATCATCCCGATGCCGGATGTCCGTCTGGTCGACGGTCCGGCCACCAACTCAGCCAACGGCTGAGCTGCTGCTGATGAGTGCATCGCCCGGCTGGAAGCGGCTCTGGCGCCACAGTTATCGAGTCGGCTTCGGCTGGCTCTTGCGCACCGCGCCGCGCGGTCTGCCGGCCAAGCGCACCGGGTTCGCGCGCCTACTCGTGCCGCTCGACCCGTGGCGTTACTACGAGCTCGGCAAGATGGCCGACGAGCCGATCGCCGGCGACTGCCTCGACGTCTCAAGCCCGAAGTTGCTGCCCTCGCTGTTGCAACGCGAAGGCAAGGGTGACTGGCTCTGCATCGACCTCTTCGACAGCGAGATCGAAGCGTGGCGCCACGTCGATCCGAAGCTACGGCTCGAGGTTCAAGACGCCACCGCGCTGCCCTATGACGAGGCCAGTTTCGACAACGTCGTCTGTGCCTCAGTGCTCGAACACATCGGCCGCGGCAAGGATTCAACTGCGCTCTCGGAGTTCTTTCGCGTGCTCAAGCCGGGCGGCACGTTGTTGCTGACGACAGATGTGGCGACCGAAGGGCGTGATGTGTTTCTCGGCGATGAGATCTACGGCCAGGCCAGCGAGCGTGTCGATGCCGATCGGGTGTTCTTCAAGCACGACTACAGCGTCGCCGAGATCGACGAAATGATCGGCGAGCACCCATGGGACCAGCTCGAACGCGAGTACGTCAAACAGCGCGATCCCGAGATCGAGCGCAAGTTCTACGCACGCGCCCCGTGGTCATACATCTACGGCCCGGCGCTGCGCTGGCGTTGCCCGGAGAACTTTGAGACTTCGGCCTCGCCTGAGATTCTCGACTCTGCGAGTCAAGGCGTGATCTACCTGAAGCTGCAAAAGCCCGGCGACGGGAACTAGATGAGCGCGCCCGTGCGTGACAGGGCGATGGTGATCGGAGCCGCCGGCCAGGACGGTTCTTACATGTCGGAGCTGCTCGTCGAGCGCGGCTACGACGTGCTGGGCGTGGTGCGGCGCGATCCGGCGACCGACTTCGAGAACCTCACCGGTGTGCGCGACCGGATCGAGCTGACGCAGGCTGATCTGACCGACTCCGCTGCACTCGCGGCGGCGCTGAAGGACTTTCGCCCGCAGGAGGTCTACAACTTTGCTTCGGTGTCGTTCGGACCCGACGCCTGGGTGGTGCCATCGCGCACGACGGAGCTCGGCACGCTCGCGGTCGCCCAGTTGATCGAGACACTGCTGCGCTACGACGAATCCGTGCGCTTCTTTCAGGCCTCGTCGTCGTGGGTCTTCGGCAAACCCGACGAGTCGCCGCAGAATGAGAACACGCGCTTTCGCCCGGCCGAGCCCTACGGATCGGCCAAGGCGTTCGGCAACTTCCTGATCGAGAACTTCCGCGATCACAGCGGCTTCTTCGGTTGCTCGGGGATCTTCTTCAATCACGAATCGCCGCGGCGCCCGGAGCAGTTCGTGACGCGCAAGATCACACGTACGGCCGCCCGCATCAAGCTCGGTCAGGCAGACCATCTGAAGCTCGGCGATATCGAGGCAAAGCGCGACTGGAGCTTCGCCGGCGACTTCGTCGAAGCCGTCTGGCTGATGTTGCAGCAGGAGACGGCGGCCGACTACGTGTTGGCTTCAGGTCGATTGCACTCGGTCCGCGAGTTCATCGCGGCAGCGTTTGCACGGCTTGATCTCGACTGGGAGCGGTACGTGCGCTATGACGAATCACTCGAACGCGGACAGGCCCAGGTCACAGACCTCGTCGGCGACGCATCCCGCGCGCGTGAGCGGCTCGGCTGGGAGCCACGCGTGGCGTTTGAAAACCTCGTGGCGATGATGGTCGACGCCGACCTCGCCGAACTCAAGTCCGTCGGCTGAACCCAGCCGAGTAAGCACGGTCGATCAGGCAGCGGTCGGCGTGACCGCGAGCGCGCGGTCGAGCCGGGTGCCGGCAGCGGCACCCTTCACGCAAACAAGATTGGTGTGCTGGCCGGGCCCGGCGGTGCGTAGGCGCTCGACCAGCTGACTCGCGTCGGCCGGTTCGACGGCGCCTGAATCTTCGTCGAGTTCGCGTAGCGAGAATCCGGCGTCGGCGATCGCGCTGACGTAGTCGGCGACGCCGTCTGGGCCGAGGTGCTCGGGGCTTAGCTCGGTGAAGAAAATGATCTCGTCGTTGGCATCAAGCAGCGAGCGCATTCCGGTCAGAGCGCGCGGCTCGGAGCCTTGGATGTCCATCTTGATGACGTCGACGCGCGGGTAGTCGCCGCCGAAGTAACCGTCGATTGTCACCGTCTCGACGCTGACGCCCTCGCGGCCACCGGCAGAGTCGCCGAGGCGATGGTCGCCGGTGTTGTCGGCCGAGACGAACAAGATCTGCTCGCCCGCGCTGTCGGAGACCGCGCGGTTGACGAGAGTGACGTTGGAGTAGCCGTTCTCGGCGACGTTGCGCTCGAGCAGGGCGAAGTTGCCTGGGGCCGGCTCGAATGTGGTCACACGTCCGCTGTCGCCGACGGCCCGTGCTGCCTGCAAGGTGTAGAGCCCGATGTGGCCACCGATGTCGAGCACCGAAGCGCCGCTCTCGATGCAGTCGCGAAACAGCTTCAGCTCTGCAGCCTCGTACTCGCCGTTGACCGAGAGCAGCAAACTGTCGGTCTCGTCGAGATTGATTGTGTGGCCGTCGATCGTGACCTTGTCAGGCCTCAGACGGCTGATCAGCGAGGTGTAAAGACGTTGCGAGCCCGGGATCTTCCAAATCGCGCGAGCGACCGGAGTGCCCACGAACCACTTCATCAGGC
>JBASTN010000049.1:0-5573 GCA_049274915.1 Solirubrobacterales bacterium | reverse complement strand
CCTTTCAGCTGATGAGATTTCAGCCTCCGAGATCGAGATCGTGTCTGCCCAAGTGATCGACGACGTCGAGGAAAACATCCTCGGGCTCGCCGCAAACGTCACTTCCGACACGTCTGAGTCGCCACTCTTCTAACCCAGTTTCACACTACTTTCGGGCTACTTGCGGGTAATTCGTATTAGTTCGAGAGAAACATTCCCCGTTCTAGGTAGACGTCGCAATCTTTGCGTCAAGGGGGTTGAAACTGGCCGTTTAGCCAGTTAGACTGCGATTTTGAAGCTCACGTGAGACGACGAACACTGTTTGTCTAACACCTCGGATTTCTACGGCAGGTAAGGGAAAGATGACCTCAGGGACCGGACCCGGCCCGATCGTCAAGCCGGTCGCAGCGAAAGAACGCGCACGCAGCCCGTTCCGCCGTTTCGGACGCGCTGACAGGCTCGCCGAGTTCGACGCTGGCCTCGTCGAACACGCCGACTGGGGACTCTTCGGTCCCGACAGTGTCACCTGGCGCGTCCACTCCCATCCAATCATCGTCGTCGGCGGATTTCGCGCCCTGATGATCCAGTGCCTAAATCCGCTGGCGATGGCCGGCGTGGCGCAGTACTCCGACTTCATGATCGACCCGCTCAAGCGTTTTCGCCGGACCGCGCAGTACGTGCATCACGTCGTCTTCTCCGACACTCAGTCTGCTCGTGAGGCGGCGGCTCGAGTGCGCACGGTACACGAGCACGTTCATGGCATCGACCCAGTAACGGGACGTGAGTTTCACGCCAACGATCCGGAGTTGCTGCTTTGGGTTCACTGCGTCGAGGCGCACTCGTTCCTCACTGCATACCGCACCTTCGTTCGCGAGCTTCCGCGCGAGGATCAGGACCGTTACCTCTCCGAACAAGTCGCTGCCGCCGAACTGATCGGCGTGCCGCGCGAACTGGTTCCAGACTCGGTCGACGCGTACCGCGAGTACTTCGCGAAAATGCTTCCCACGCTTTGCACCAGCAAGTCCGCCGCCGAAACGATTCGCTTCGTCGCGCGCCCGAACATGCGCATCGTCCCGGTTTCCGAGTGGCCCTTCGCGATCAACCTGAAGATCGCCGGCCACGCCGCCGTCACGGTGATGCCACGTTCGCTGCGTCAGATCGCCGGACTGCCAAAGCCGGGGCCGCGCGAATGGGCGTTCTCACGCTGGATCGCGCTGAACGCGAAGACGATGGACCGCGCGCTGCACATGCCTCCCCTCGCCGCAGGCTTCGACCAAATCGCCAGCCGCAAGATGGGCACCGGACCGATTCCGGCTCTCGCGCGCCGCTCGCACTAACTAACTAACTCGCTACTCGCTCTCGCGGGCAATAAAAAGGCGGGGCAACCGAAGTCACCCCGCCAGACGGCTGAGCCAATCACAGCCATGCTGTTTTCGGCTACTTACGCCGTTAATCCTCGTTTGGGCATGGGCATCGTTCCTCTCCTGAACGGGCCAGCCGTGCGCTCGACCCTGCCGCTATCCAATATAGGCCGAAATCGCCGAAAGCGAGCAAGCTCTTGGACGCCGACCCTCCGGGCAGGCGCGATCGCGACATGTCTGCGCGTGACTCAACGGACAACGATGTTGACGAGCTTGCCCAAAACCACGATCTCTTTGACGACTTCCCTGCCGTCGATGTGTGCTTGGACTCGCTCCGACGAGCGCGCCAGTGAGATCAGCGTCTGCTCGTCGGTGTCGGCCGCAGCCTCGATCTTGTCACGGACTTTGCCGTTGACCTGAACTACGAGGGTGATCTGATCGGCCTTTAGGTAGCGCTCTTCGGCAGACGGCCAATGCGTTTCCCAGACCCGCCCGCCGCCGAGCGTCTCGTATACCTCTGCGCCGAGGTGCGGCGCAAAAGGAAACAGCAGTGACCCAGCCGTGGCGGTCGCGAAACGAAGCGCCGCCTGCCCTGCAGCTTCATCGTCGAACAACGCATCCTTCTGCTTGTAGAGCTCGTTAACCAACTCCATCACGCCAGCGATCGCTGTGTTGAAAGCGAAACGACCTTCCATGTCGGCGGTCACCTTGTCGATCGCCCAGTGCGCCTTACGCATTACGGACAGCGCAGCGTCGCTCAGCTCAGGTGCCGAGCCATCACTCGCGCCAGTCGGTGATCCGACGCCGAGCCCCGTCTCGGTTCGTTCACTGACTTCGACGCTCAAACGCCAGAGGCGCGAAAGGAAGCGGTGCACGCCCTCCACCCCTTCGTCGGCCCAGTCGGCGTCCTGGTCGGGCGGGCCAATGAAAAGGATGTAGCAACGCGCGGTGTCGGCACCGTAGCGCTCGACATAGGACGACGGATTGATCACGTTGCCCTTGCTCTTGCTCATCTTCGCGCCGTCGCGAGTGATCATGCCCTGCGTAAAGAGGTTCTTAAATGGCTCCACCGCACCGACCAGGCCGAGGTCGTGCAGCGCTTTGGTGAAGAAGCGTGCGTACATCAGATGCAAGATCGCGTGTTCGACACCGCCGATGTAGTTGTCGACCGGCATCCAGGCGTTGAGCACGGCGCGATGCCACGGCTCGCGGTCGTTGCGGGCATCGGTGTAACGCATGAAATACCACGATGAATCGACGAACGTGTCCATCGTGTCGGTCTCGCGTTCGGCAGGACCCTTGCAAGTGGGGCATGTCACTTCGACCCAGTCACGCGCCGCGGCAAGTGGACTCTTGCCCTTGGGCAGGTAATCCTCGATGTCGGGCAGCTCGACGGGCAGCCGGGCCTCCGGAACCGCAACCGTGCCGCACGATTCGCAGTGGACGACCGGAATCGGACAACCCCAGTAACGCTGGCGACTGACCAGCCAGTCGCGCAGTTTGTAGTTGACAGTTGGCTCGCCGCGGCTCTCGCGCTCAAGCCAGTCGGTTACACGCCGCTTCGCATCCAGCGACGAAAGACCGGTGAAGTCGCCGGAGTTGACAAGAATGTCGGTCTCGGTCGACGAAACGTAGGCCGCTTCTGCAAGTTGTTCGGATATGTCCACGGCGCCACCGTGGTCGTCGGACGGCGCGATTACCTGGCGGATCTCTACACCGAACTTCGACGCGAACTCATAGTCGCGTTGGTCATGCGCCGGCACGGCCATGATCGCGCCGGTGCCGTACTCCATCAACACGTAGTCACTGACGAACATCGGGATCTGCTCACCGTTGACCGGGTTGGTAATCGTGCGACCGAGCGGGACGCCGGTCTTCTCGCGGTCGTCGGCCGAACGGTCCTCCTTGCTCTTACGCGCCGCGGCGTTGACGTACTCGCGCACGGCCTGCTCTTGGCCCGTGCCTTGGGCGAGCTTGAACACGTCGGGGTGTTCTGGCGCCATGACGAAGAAGGTCGCACCGAACAGCGTGTCGGGGCGCGTAGTGAAGACCGGATAGTCAATTGAAATGTCCGCGCAGGTGAAAACAACCTCGGCACCTTCAGATCGGCCGATCCAGTTTCTCTGCATCGTGATGACGTTGTCGGGCCAATGCTCGAGCCTGTTGAAGTCTTCGAGCAGACGCTCGGCGTAGGCGGTGATCTTGAAGAACCACTGCTTGAGCTGCTTGATCTCGACTGCCGCCCCACAGCGCTCGCAGTGCCCATCGACGACCTGTTCGTTGGCGAGCACCGTCTGGTCGTTGGGGCACCAGTTGACGGCAGCTTCCTTTTGATACGCGAGACCGGCGTCGAACAGCTTGAGAAAGATCCACTGAGTCCAGCGGTAATACGAAGGCTCGTGCGTTCCAAACTCCCGATCCCAGTCGATCGAAACGCCCCAGGTCTCGAACTGTCGACGAAACTCCGCGATCGCACTTTCGGTGGATTCGCGTGGGTGACGACCGGTTTTGATCGCAAAGTTCTCGGCCGGAAGACCGAAGCTGTCGTAGCCCATCGGATGCATCACGCGCATGCCGTTGCGACGGCGATAGTGCGCCAGCGCGTCGCCGACCGAATAGACCTTCAAGTGCCCCATGTGCGGTTCGCCGCTGGGATACGGCAGCATCTCGAGCACGTACGAACTCTCTCGCTCGTCCGCGCGGTTACTGACGTGCCAGGTCTTCTCGTCGCGCCAGATCTTTTGCCATTTCGGCTCAATCTGCGCCGGGTCGTACCGCAGGTGTTGAATTTCGTGGTCGGACGCCATTGCGGACGGCAGATTAGCGGTGAGCCCCAGCCCCTAATCTCTGGCGACAATGCTGAAGTTCACCGTCCAAGATCTGTTCGTAGCTGGGCTTGCGTTCGACCTGATCGGCGCCTCGCTTTTGGCCAAGAGCCTTTTCAAGACGCCGCTCGGAATCGCCGAGCGCGCCACCGAGTTCTCCCACTTCGATCCGCACGTAGCTGTGCAGTTAGCCCACGACAAGATTGACGGGAACTTTGGGCTCGGCTATCTGACGACCGGGTTTATGTTGCAGGCAATCGGATACCAGATCCTGCTGACCTCGGCAGACATCGGTAACGAGCGCGGCTTTGCGGTTGCGCTCACCGCGCTGCTGATCGCATTCGCGATCGCGATCCCGAGTTTGGCGTCCTGGCATCTTCTTCGCGGGAAGGCGGTCAGGCGTCAGGTGGTGCTCGTTTCGAAGCTCACGGGAGTCGACCCGACCTGTCCGATCGATGGACGCCCGTCACTGCAGGTGCTGACGGAGTGCGCCGAGGCGATCAAGTATCCGCGTCTGACAGATGAGTCAGACGAGGATTACGTCATGCGGATTTTCGATGTAACCGACCTGCGCGACGAACGGGTGCCGGACTGAACCGTCTGGGAGGACGCCCCCAGAGCACGACCTCTCAGAGCACGACCTCTCAGAGCACAACTTCAGAGCTCCTGCGATGTCGGCCGCACAAGCATGTAGTTAACGTCGACATGGTCGGGCTGAGAAAGCGCGTAGTTGACGGCGGCAGCAATGTCTTGTGAACGCAGCGCACCCGGACCGGCGCCGTTGTCGAAGAAGGGGGTGTCGACCATGCCCGGCGCAATCAGCGTCGTGCGCGCCCCGGTGCCATTCAGCTCAAGTCGCAGTGATTCGGCCATGCCGTGGACCGCGAACTTCGTCGATGAGTACAGCGAACCCGGCAACGCTCGTGTGCCGGCGACGCTGCCGGTCAATACGAAATGGCCTTTTCGCGACACGATCTCGTCCATCGTCGCACGAATCGTCAACGCCACGCCGAGCACATTGGTCAGAACCATCGAACGCCAGCGCTCGGGCGACTCCTCTCTGAAGCCACGCGCCGCGCCAAAGCCGGCGTTAGCAAAGGCGGCGTCGAGTCGACCGAAGCGGTCAACGATCGCCGCGACTGCCGCCTGCTGCTGCTCGAACTCAGTGACGTCGCACTCGATCGCGAGTGCATTCTCGTCGCCGAGCTCCGCGACGAGGGCGTCGAGCTTGTCCTTTGACCGGGCCGCCAGGGCGACCCTCCAGCCGTCGGAGACGGCGGCGCGGGCAGTATCGGCGCCGATGCCGGACGACGCCCCGGTTATCAGCAGTACGCGACCGTCGCCTGAGATGTGCTGTGGGGAAGAGTTCATTGGCGAAACGCTATCGGCGGACTGGACTCCGCGCCTC
>JBASTN010000048.1:0-11194 GCA_049274915.1 Solirubrobacterales bacterium | reverse complement strand
ACGCCAAGAAGTCCAACGAGCTTTACCGTAAGAACATCGCCAAGGGCCAGACCGGGCTGTCGATCGCATTCGACCTGCCGACCCAGACCGGTTACGACTCTGATCACGAACTCGCGCGTGGCGAGGTCGGCAAGGTGGGAGTATCGGTCGCGCACAAGGGAGACATGCACGCCCTGCTCGACGGCATCCCGCTGGGCGACATGAACACGTCGATGACGATCAACGCGACGGCGATGTGGCTGTTGTCGCTGTACATCGCCACCGCAGAGGAGAACGGCGTCGACCGGACGGCACTCTCGGGTACGACTCAGAACGACATTCTCAAGGAGTACCTCTCGCGCGGAACCTATGCGTTCCCGCCCGGCCCGTCAATGCGCCTGATCGCCGACATGGTCGCCTACACGGTCAACAACGTGCCGAGGTGGAATCCGATCAACATCTGCAGCTACCACCTCCAAGAAGCCGGCGCGACGCCGGTCCAGGAGATCGCCTACGCGATGAGCAACGCGATCGCCGTGCTCGACGCCGTCAAGGCCGGCGGCCAGGTCGCCGACGAAGACTTCCCGAAGGTTTTTGGCCGCATCAGCTTCTTCGTCAACGCGGGGATCCGCTTCATCGAGGAGCACGCCAAGCTACGCGCGATGAACGTGCTGTGGGAGGAACTCGCGGACCGCTATGGCGTAACCGACGAGACGCTCCGTCGCTTCCGTTACGGCGTGCAGGTCAACTCGCTCGGCCTGACCGAGGCCCAGCCGGAGAACAACATCCAGCGCATCGTGCTCGAGGCGCTCGCCGTGACGATCGGCCGCAACGCACGTGCGCGTGCGCTGCAGTTGCCAGCCTGGAACGAAGCGCTCGGCCTGCCGCGGTCCTGGGACCAGCAGTGGGCGCTGCGCATTCAGCAGGTACTTGCCTTCGAGACCGACATTCTCGACTACCCGGACATCTTCGAAGGCTCGGTCGTGATGGACGGCCTGGTCGACGAACTCGTGACCGGCGCTCGTGACGAGATGGCAGTCGTCGCCGAACACGGCGGAGCGGTCGAAGCCGTTCCGTACATGAAGGGCGCGCTCGTCGAGAGTCACAGCCTGCGCGTCGCCCGAATCGAAGCGGGCGAGCAGACCGTCGTCGGTCAGAACAAATTCACCTCGACCGAAGAGTCGCCTTTGACCGCCGACGCCGAGGGCGGCATCATGGTGGTCGATCCGAAGGTCGAGCAGGAGATCATCGAGGCCGTCCAGCAGTGGCGCAGTGAGCGTGATCAGGCAGGCGTAGACAAGGCCCTGGCTGACCTCGGGACCGCAGCCGCCGACGGCAGCACCAACTTGATGCCGCTTTCGATCGCGGCAGCTAAGGCCGGCGCCACGACCGGCGAGTGGTCACAGACCCTACGTGAGGCGTTCGGCGAGTACCGCGGACCGACCGGTATCGGCGACGCCGCCGCGACGGTCGACGAGACGCCGCTGATCGAGATCCGTGAGCGCGTCGAAGACGTCTCCGAAGAGCTCGGGCGCCGCCTGAAGATTCTGATCGGCAAGCCCGGACTCGACGGTCACTCCAACGGCGCCGAGCAGATCGCTGTACGAGCGCGTGACTGCGGCATGGACGTCGTCTACGAGGGCATCCGCCTGACGCCGTCGCAGATCGCCGCGTCGGCCGTCCAGGAGGGCGTCCACGTGGTCGGACTCTCGATTCTTTCAGGGTCGCACCGCGAACTTATTCCCGATGTGATCAATCAGCTGCGCGCCGCCGGATCGGACGTGCCGGTCGTCTGCGGCGGGATCATTCCCGATCACGACGTCGAGCCGCTGCTAGCCGCCGGTGTCGCCCGCGTCTACACGCCGAAGGATTTCGAACTCAATCGGATCATGGGCGACATCGTCGATCTCGTCGCCGAACGCGCCAAGCAGCCCGTCGCGACGAGCTAGCCAGGCGCGGCCGTCGCTGCTCACACTTAGACTGCGCCGCATGACTGCGCCCGATCCGGTTGAGCTTGGACGCCGTTTGGCGGATCGCGATCGCGCCAGCGCTCCGGCAGTTCTGAATCTGCTCGAACAGCGCGGCGGCGACAGTGCCGAACGCGCGGCACAGCTACTTGCCGAGGTCGCTCCGTCGAAGCTTGGCTTTGAAGCACCGGGGATGATCGTCGGCGTCACGGGACCGCCCGGTGCCGGCAAGTCAACGCTGCTGTCCGAGCTGATCGGTCGCTGGCGCAAACGCGGCAAGTCGGTCGCTGTTTTGGCCATCGATCCGTCGTCAAAGCGTTCTGGCGGGTCGCTGCTGGGCGACCGCGCGCGAATGGCAGTCGACTCGCGCGACTCCGACGTACTAGTGCGCTCTACGGCAACGGCGACACGACTCGGCGGCTTGGCTCCGACCACACGAGAAGCGGCCTTCGCGCTGGCCTCGGCATTTGACGTTGTGATCGTCGAGACGGTCGGGGTCGGGCAGTCGGAAACCGACATCGGTGAACTCGCCGATGTCGTGATCGTGATCGTCCAGCCGGCTAGCGGCGACGTACTTCAGTTCATCAAATCCGGCGTGATGGAGATTCCTGACATTCTCGTGGTGACCAAGGCAGATCTCGGTACGGTCGCGATGCGTGCGGCGCGCGACCTTAAAGCCGCCGTTCGCTCGCTCGGCTCGGGCACCGAAGTGCTCCAGGTTTCATCGCTGCCGCCAGCCAGCGGGGTCGATGAACTGATCGAAGCCGCGGAAGGGCACTTCGGCTCGATCGATCTGACGTCGCATCGCGCCCAGGCGAGGCGCCTCGCAGCGCTTGACGCGTTCGTACACGAACATGGAGATCGCGGGCTGCGCGGGCTCGGCGGACGGCGCGGCGCGGCGCGAGCCCTAACGGAACTTGATCCGGCACTCGGTCATCGCGAACTGATCGCGCAACTCGAGCGACGCGCTGCCGACTAGCGACGGTAGCGACAAAAAGAGACCCGGCTCCTGTCGGAACCGGGTCTGAAAAGCTTGGCTCGAACTAGGGCCGAAGCGGTGGCCTACTGCCCGAGGATCGTGACGCGCCACTCGCCCTTGCTGTCCTTGACCAGCGACAGGCTCTGCTGCGGGCCGGCCTGACCGTTTGTCTGGGTGTCGGCGTTGGCGGTCGCAGACTTGCCATCTGCAGCAACGTCGACCGACTTAACCGTGATCTTGAAGTCCTTGATGTCTGCTCCGGTCTTGGTGAACGTGTCGACGCAGTTGCCGCCGATCTGGCGCGACTCCTTGGTCAGAATCTCGTTGCAGATCTTCTTGTAGTCCTTAGCCTCGGTCGCGTCGGCGAACTCACCGATCTTGTCGACCACAGCGCGTTGGTCAGCGTCGAACTCGTCCTCGGAGTCGACGTTGACCTTGCCGGCTTCGCCGACGGTCTGGTCCTCTTCGTAACTCTGGCCGCTGCCCGATCCGCCGCCGTCCTTGTCGTCGCCGCAACCGACTGCGACGAATGCGAGCAGTAGCGCTAGGGAAAGCACTGCCAGCACCCTGACCCCATAACCAAACCGTTTCATCGAAGTTTTCCTTTCAAGCATTTTGCGCCAAGCATTTTGCGCCAAGCATTTGCCGGCGCAAGACTGTTCGATACGGCGCGTCAGATCCCTATGATCGCGCGCCCTCCCCTAAATATGGCTTCATACGGTATTGCACGCGCGAAACGAGCCAGCCGGTGACCCACCCGGTCCACCGGTCGGCAACATAAGATCACGGCTAATGGAGGCATTCGGCAACACCGACGACACCGGCGCCTGGCTGCGCTGTTACCGCTGCTGGTCGCGCAATCTCGAAGTTCAGCTGCATGTCGAGGGGATCTACAAAATCGATCCCGACACCGCCGAACGCTCCGAAACCGTCGATGAGTTACACGAAGCGGTGGTGCAGTGCGTCGACTGTTTGCACGACCAACCGCACCTGACGCTCGTCGACGGGCGAATCGCACCGATCGAAGATCGCTGGGAGCGAATGATCACGGGCACGCCGTGGGTCGCCTCCTCGATCGTCGCCGTGCCGGAAGAGGCAGTCGAGGTATGTGCCGGCCCTGAGGCCGCCGAAGCGCTCACACATGCCGCCTTCGGTGATGCTGGCGTCCGCGAGTTCTTCGCCCATGTGCGTTTTCACAAGCACGAGGACGGGCAGATCGTTATCCACATGTTGGTCGAGCTCTACGCCCGCAACGCCGACGAAGCGGCCGGTGTCCTCGAAGACGCCTCCCGCGGCGTGCTCACGATCGCCTCGTTGGCCGAGGAGTCACGACCGCCCGCCTCCACCCCCCACGGGCCGCACTAACCGCGATGGTCGTCGAGCATTCAATCGATATCAACAAGCCGCTCAAAGAGGTCTGGGCGGTCTTCGACGACCCCGACCAGCTCGTCGCATGGCAGAGCGCGCTGATCTCGTACCAGCAGATCTCCGGCGAGCCCGGCGAGCCCGGATCGGTCTCTAAGCAGACGATCAAACGATCTAGCGGCGAGACCGAGCTGACGGTGACCGTGCTGGACCGGCGACCACCGGAGTTTTCGAAGGCGCAGTACGAAGGCATGCCGCTGCCGTTCACGATCTCGAACAGCTTCAGTGACGTCGGCGACGGCATGACCGAGTGGCACGCCGTAATCGACGTGCGCTTGAACCTCATGCAGAAGGCGCTCGGGCCGGTACTCAAGGGCGCGATGCAAGAGCTCGCCGAGCAGAACGCCGAAGATTTCAAACAGTTCGTCGAGGGCCGCTAGGCGACGGCGCGCAGGTGCCGCTTATCGCGGTTCTCCTGCTTGACACTGCGTTCGCTGCGGTCGGCGCGAGCAATCAGCTCGGCCGCCGTGTCGCGCAGGCGACTGGTCACGAATCCGACGCTCACTTGGGCGTTTAGGTCGGGGTGGATCTTTGCCCGCACCGTTTCGATCTGGTGTGCGACGCGTCCGGCCAGTTGCTCAGGTCGACGGTGCTTAAGGCGACGCAGTAGAAAGCCAGTCCCGGCACGGCATAGAGGAGCCCGCGGCGGCCGACCGCAGGGCCGAAAAGCGGAGCTACTCCGGCTTGCGCGGAACGAGCACCTTGCGCACGAATGTCGCGACCAACACGTTGTCCTGGTTGAAGACATTGGTGCGGACCTTGACGACGCCACGGTCGGGCTTCGACGAGCTGGGCGTGACTTCGAGCACCTCGGTGTCGGCGTAGATTGTGTCGCCGTGGAAGACGGGTGCCGTGTGCTTGAGGCTCTCGATCTCGAGGTTGGCGATCGCCTTGCCGCTGATGTCGCGGACGCTCATGCCGAGTGCGACCGAGTAGATCAGGTTGCCGACGACGACGTTTTGGCCCTGCTGCGTGCCGGCGGCGTAGTTGGCGTCGGTGTGCAGCGGGTGATGGTTCATCGTGATCATGCAGAAGAGGTGATCGTCGTACTCGGTGATCGTCTTGCCGGGCCAGTGCTTGAAGTTCTGGCCGACCTCGAACTCGTCGAAGTAGCGGCCCAGTGGCACTGCGCCGGTCGCCTCACGGGAGGTCTGATCGAAAGTCGTTGCGGTTTGCTCTGCGGTGTCAGGCACCTGTTCTCCTTTGTTGTTTCTCAATCACTTTTGCGACCAGCTTGACCATTCCGCCTTCGCCGTTGATCTTGATCTTGCCCTCGTCGTAGGCCTCGATCCACTGCGTCAACCCGTAGCGGGGGTCTGTGATCGTGTTGAAGTCTTGTCGCATCACCAGCACCTCGATCATCGTCGGGTTGGAGATGTCCTTGCTGACGACCGGCCCGGGGAAATCGAGCCGGTACATCTGGTGGTCGCCCTTTGCCTGCAGGTCGACCTTGACCGACAGCGCGAGCGGTGCCAGCGCCGGGACCGCTTCGATAAATCGGCGGCCGGCTTCTTCGAGCTGGGCTTTGGTGTCGGTCTGGTTCATTGCGCGCGCCTTCGTGGCCTAGATCTTGTGGCGTTCGATCAGCTTGCGGCCGATCACCATGCGCTGGATCTCGCTTGTTCCCTCGCCGATCAGCAGCAACGGCGCGTCGCGGTAGAGGCGCTCGATCTCGTACTCCTTCGAGTAGCCGTAGCCGCCGTGGATGCGGAAGGAGTCCTCGACGACCTCTTTGCCGGCTTCGCTGGCGAACAGCTTCGCCATACCGGCCTCAACCTCGCTGCGCACGCCCGCGTCTTTCAGACGAGCGGCACGCAAGGTCATTAGGCGCGCTGCCTCGACCTTCGTCGCCATGTCGGCGAGCTTGAACTGGATCGCCTGGTGCTGAGCGATCGGCTTGCCGAACGTCTTGCGCTCCTGGGCGTACTTGATGCCCAGCTCGAAGGCACGCTGCGCGATGCCGACGCCGCGCGCGGCGACGTTGACTCGGCCGACCTCGAGCGCGTCCATCATCTGGACAAAGCCCTTGTTGAGACCGGCCTCTTCGCCGCCGAGGATGTTTTCGGCCGGGCACTTGTAGCCGTCGTAGACCAGCTCGGTCGACTCGACGCCCTTGTAGCCCATCTTCTTCAGCTGCGGCGGCACGGTCAGACCGGCGAACTCGCCGGTGTTCTCGTGCGCACCCGGCTCCTTCTCGGTGATGAAGCAGGTCATGCCCTTAAACGGCGGTGAGGCCTCGGGGTCGGTCTTAACCAGCAGGAAGACGAGCCCGGCACGCAGACCGTTGGTGACCCACATTTTCTGGCCGTTGATCTCGTAGTTACCGTCATCACCCTTGACTGCGGCGGTCTTGATCGCCTGCACGTCAGAGCCGAGCTCGGGTTCGCTCATGCTGAATGCTGCACGGATCTCGCCGGTGGCCATCTTCGGAAGCAGACGCTGCTTCTGCTCGTCGGAGCCGAACTTCATCAGCAGGTAGCTGCCGATGAAGTGTGTGTTGACGATGCCGGCGACGCTGATCCAGCCACGTGAAAGCTCCTCGACGATCATCGCGTAGGTCGTCAGGTCGAGTCCCATTCCGCCGTACTCCTCGGGAATCGTCACACCGAACAGTCCGAGTTCTTTCATCTGCTCGACGACGGCGTCGGGGAAAGAGTCCTCGTGGTCGTGCTTTTCGGTTACCGGCAGAACCTGTTCATCGACGAACTGGCGCACCATCTCGGTGATCGCGCGCTGCTCATCGGTCTTGTCGATCTGTGCGGCTGAAACTGTTGCTGCTTCCATGGTTGTGGGTCCTCGTTGAAGGTGTGCTCGGTTTACGTGGGTGAAGTTCTTTAGGACGCTGCGGCGCCGGCGGGCTGGGCGTCGGCAGCGGAGCCTTCGGGCGCCGGCGGGGTCCAGGCCTCGCCGGGATCGAGACCGATCAAGCGGCCTTTCATCGCCAGTTCGAGAGCCATCTTGCGGTTGGCCTCGTCGATCATCTCGTTCTCGAACATCACGGCGCCCTTCTTCTCGACCGTCGTAGCGTGCTCGTAGGCGGTAAGCATGCGCTCGGCGCGCTGGTACTCCTCCAGCGGCGGCGAGTAGAGCTCGTTGATGATCGGGATCTGTTGCGGGTGCAGCGACCACTTGCCGTCGAAACCCATTGTCACGGTGCGGACCGCGGCTTCGCGCAGGCCGTCGTCGTTCTTGACTTGGCTGAACGGGCCGTCGATCGCCTGTAGACCGAATGCACGCGCAGTCGAGAGGATGCGGAAGTTGACGTAGTGCCAGATATCGCCGGGATAGCTCTGGTTGTTACCCCCGACCGAGAGGATGCGCATGCCCATCGCGGCGCTGAAGTCGCCCGGGCCGAGGATCAGCGTTTCCATGCGCGGGCTGGCGGCGGCGATCTTCTCGATGTTGATCAGGCCTTCACCGTTTTCGATCTGCGCCTCGAGGCCGATGCGCCCGACCTCCCAACCCTTGACCTCTTCGATCGAGGTGAGCAGGCGGTCAATGAAGGTGATGTGTTCTGCGGATTCAACCTTTGGAATCATGATGCAGTCGATCTTCTCGCCGGCGGCCTCTACGACCTCGATCAGGTCGCGATAGGCAAACTTGGTGTCGACGGCGTTGACGCGAACGACAACGGTCGGAGCCTTGTACTCAAAGGACTGCAGCGCGTTGATAATCATCCCGCGCGCCTCTTCCTTCTTGTCAAGCGCGACCGCGTCTTCGAGGTCGAGGAAGACTTGGTCGGCATCGAGGCCGGCTGACTTTTCGAGCATCTTCTCCGAAGAGCCCGGGACTGCGTGACAGGAGCGGCGCAGGCGGACCGGCCGCTCGACCTTCTCTACTTTGATTGCCATCTAGAAGGAACTTCCTTGATCGTCAGATAGGACTGGTCAAAAACAACTGCGACGTAACGAATGTGGGGCTACGACGGCGTCGCGGGGCCACCGGGCGGGTCGCGAAGGCGGTCGCCGAGAGGAATCGTACCGGCCGTTTGACGTGGCGCAATTCGGGTAGGAGCATAGTGGGCGGATGCCCGCCGGCGGGACCGAAGCGCCGTGTGTTGAGCTCCTGGCCCAACACGCACCCGCCGGTGGCGTCCCCCTTTTTGTTCGATCAGCGAGCGCGGTAGACGCAGCTACCGGCGTAGCTAATCGACGCGCCGGTGACGGCAACGCCCTTCGGAGTCGGGATGCCGGGGATTGTGTCGAACTGCTCCGAGACGGCGCTCAAGGTCACCCCGCCGCCTGGCGGGAGGCAGACCGGCACACGCGCCCGAGCTATTCCGCCCGGCTCGACGACACCCCGGATCGGCCTCTCGCCACCGGTAATCGTGAAGTTATGGCGTGGGAGACGTTGGTCCGAGACGATCTCGGCGGTAACGGTCGCGCGGGTCCCGCGTGACGCGTTTGCAGGCGCGAATGCCTTGATCGAGACTGGCGTGGCAGGCAGGGTCCAGCCGTCGGCATCTCCGCCTGAAATCGTCCACAACGCGCGAATTGGACGCGCCGGTGTAAACAGGGTCAGCAGGCCGCGACTCTTGACCTTACGGCCGGCGAGCTCGAAGCGCTTGTCCGTGATCGGAAGTATCAAATGATCCGGCGAGCCGACATAGCTGGCCAGACCCGTCTTCGGGTCGAAGCTCAGATCGGTCGACGGCAGACCGGTCGAGGCGTAAAAGGGTTTCGCCATCCATTGGCGTCGAACACTGCGGTTCCAGAATTCGGCATCCCACCAGACGATTGCGCTGTAGGTCTGATCGCCGATCGAAGCGGACACGAGTGCCACATCGGCGTCGCCTCCAACCGCGCGGTCGATCCAGTCTTGACCGCGATGCAGTTTCGGCTGGCCATCGGTCGCCTTCGAAAGCGCCGTATGGGTCTGAGCAAGGGTCGCTGCCAGCACCAGAACACCAATGACGAGAGCGGCCCTCTGCGAACGGTCGAAGCGCCAGACGATCACCAGCGCTGCGGCCGCGACCACCGAACCAATCGCAATCATGCGGCCGGGCATCACGCCGAGCTCCCCCGCGAACCTGGAGTACTCGTCGGTGATCGACGACGCCCAGCTGTACAGATGCCCGATCGCCCGGTCGAACGTCAGCATGACCAGCCCAGCGGCGACGCCCCCGAACACCAGCGCCGGCGTCCGTAGTCGGGGATTCGCCAAGAACGCGAGCATGCCGATCACAAAAAGCGGCACGAGATAAAACGCGTATCGCTCGACGATCACACCAGTCGATCGGACGTTGAAGGCCGACACAAGCAGAGCGACGATCGCGACGGCGACCCCGCTGATCATCGCCAGCGCGTGATCTGCGCGATCACCTGGATCAAATACTCGCGAGCAGATCCAGCTGAACCAACCGATCAACGGGACTACGCCGATACCTGCGGCGAGGATCGCGATCGTCTCTGGTGCGCCGATCAGCGTGAGTTTTACTCGAAGCGGGCCCTGCGCTGCCGACGAATAGGCCCCGACAACGCGAGACGCCCCGCCCGTCGCCTCGGCGGCTATCAGCGCCAACGCGCCGAGTCCGACTGCCACGGTGAGCACTCGGTGCTTGGCGCATGCCTCGATGGCTGAGCCGAGAATCACCGCAACGGGTTTCTGCCGAGCTGTGCGCGCACGCGCAAGATTCCAGAGAATCTCGTGGGCGAGAACCGCGATCGGCAGCACCGCAGCGAGCGCGATGAACTGCGTACGCGTGAAGAACGCGAATCCGACCGCCGTGAGGGCAAGCAGATCGCCGCGCGAGCCCGGGTTCATAACGCAGTGGTGGATCGCGACCAGCGCCCAGAGGAAGACCGGATACGCGAGTGATTCGGTCATCGTCATCGTCACGAAGACGGTCCACGGCACGAACGCAGTAATTGCCGCGGCCAGGTATCGCAGCCGCGGCGACAAACCGACCGACCTTGCCAGCAGATATGCCGGTACGCACGATGACGCCATCAAGACGGCGTTGAGAAGGTGCGTAAAGAGGAATGTCGTGTGAGTCGGAAACAGGTACAGCGGCGCAGTCAGCCAGGAATAGAGAACGCCGTAATACTGAACAGACTGGTCGTGGATGTGCGGAATCGGGTTGAGCGTGCGAGCAAAGGAAAGCGCGACGCGCTGGTAGAGCAACTCGTCGGTCATCAGTGCGAACTGGCCCATTTGCGCCGCGAAGTAGCCGAGATAGATCGCTGACAAAGCAAAGATCAACGCGACTGGCCACCACTGAGCGAGTCCCGCTCCTTTCGACCGGGGGTTCGCCGGTAATTCGGCTGCGTCGCCCTCAGACAAGGTCTTTTTGCGCTGCGGAGGCAAGAGGGCCGTTCACGCTACCAACAATTTGAGTGCCTCAGAGACGGCACGAACCCGTGTACTCAGGCTGAATTCCAGCGAACACGTTGTCATCGAGGCGAGGGAGCTTGCCGTTCATTACAGCTGACGAGTAGCTCGCCTCCAGACGGCGTGAGCCTCCAGACGGAACGCAAGCGGTAATCGACTCGCCGCCCGCGAACGTCGTCGTCCTGCCGCGACCGCCGGACTGAGAGATGTGAATCGGTGTTCCCGCCGGGATCCCGCCGGCCTCCGGCTGCAGCGTAAATCGAACACGCACTCCCCCTCCTCCTGCGGGCCGCGGTGGCGCGAACAAGCTGAGCATGACGCTGTCGGTCCGCTGATCGCCGCCGATGCTGTTAACCGCCCAGGCGACCCGAGCTGGTCGCGAGAGTTCGATCAGCTGCAGCGATCGCTGAACCGCCACTCTTTTTCCGGCAACTTGGAGCCGGGCCGTGGAAATCGCGGTGACCACGTGTGTAACGGGGTCGCCAAGCGGAATGATCCCCGTGTCCGGATCGAA
>JBASTN010000047.1:0-3931 GCA_049274915.1 Solirubrobacterales bacterium | reverse complement strand
TGGCTTCTTTTTAGTAGTTACCGGTTCAGCGCGTCGCGGGGCAACCCTGAAGGCTTCAAATAAAGAGATATGGCACGCGGAGACGTAAGAATCGCTGTGACTTTGGCTTGCGAAGAGTGCAAACGTCACAACTACCAAACAAATAAATCGAAGCGGAACAATCCTGACCGCGTCGAGATGAAGAAGTACTGCCGCTGGTGCACCAGCCACACGCCTCACAAGGAGACGAGGTAATACCTGATGGCGCGTAATCGCCAAAAGGCGAAGGCTCGTCGTGCTCGTCAACAGGCGAAGGGCCCGGCTCCCGTCGGCACCGGCGCCAACGGCGCTCCGGCACCGGGCGTAGCCCCGCCGCAAGACGAGGGCACCGTCAACGCCGAGGCCGTCGAGGTCAAGGACGAGGTCAAGCGCGAGCGCGCCGCGTCCAAAGCCAAGCCGACCCCGACGCAGTCGAAGGCTCAGGCCAAGTCGCCTAAAGAGCCGAAGCAGCGTGGTCGCTTCCGCGCTTTCCTGCGTTCATCGTGGGCAGAGCTGCGCCGCGTCCAGTGGCCCGACCGCAAGCAGGTCACGACCATGACGAGCATCGTGCTCGGCTTCGTCGTAATCGCCGGCGCCTACCTCGGAATCATCGACTGGGCCGCCAACCAGGTCGTCCAGCTGATCATCTGATCCGCGGCGTCTGATCGGCACCCTCAATTTCGTCCTCCCCTGAATTTCCAAGATCTGAGCTAAAGCAATGTTTTCCTGGTACGCCATCAACACATACTCCGGGCACGAGAACAAGGTCAAACAGAACCTCGAGCACCGCATCATCTCGATGAATCAGAAGACGGCGATCCGCCGCATCGTGATCCCCACCGAGACGGTCACGGAGATGAAGGACAACCAGAAGGTTGAGAAGGAAGTCCGCACGATGCCGGGTTACCTGCTCGTCAACATGGAGCTCAACGAAGATTCATGGGGCGTCGTTAAGGGCACCCCTGGTGTCACAGGCTTTGTCGGCTCGCAGACCGACCCGGTGCCGCTGGCACAGAGCGAGATTGACCGACTGCTCGTCAACGCCGACCAGATCGCCGCTTCGGCAGGTGGATCGGGTGGCGGCGGGCAGCAGGGTGGCGCTGCGGCCCAGCGCCAACAGGTTGTCGCCCAGTTCTCGATCGGCGAGACCGTCAAGGTCGTCTCCGGCCCGCTGTCCGACTTCTCCGGCGAAATTGCCGAGATCAACGAGGACGCACACAAGCTCAAAGTTTTGGTCTCGATCTTCGGACGCGAGACCCCCGTCGAGGTCGGCTACGACCAAGTCAAGAAGGTTTCGTAGGGCGCACGCCCGCGACGCGTTAAGTATTTAGAGAGGCATTCCAGATGGCCAAGAAAGTAATGACACTGATCAAGCTGCAGGTCCCTGGTGGACAGGCCAACCCGGCCCCGCCGGTCGGCCCGGCCCTGGGTCAGCACGGCGTCAACATCATGGACTTCTGCAAGGCGTTCAACGCGCAGACGCAGCAGGACAACGGCACGACGATTCCGGTCGAGATCACGGTCTACGAAGACCGCTCGTTCACCTTCATCACGAAGACCCCGCCGGCGGCAGTGCTGATCAAGCAAGCGATCAAGTTGCAGAAGGGCTCCGGTGTGCCGCACCTCGAGAAGGTCGGCAAGATCACCGAGGCTCAGCTGCGCGAGATCGCCGAGACGAAGATGCAAGATCTAAACGCGAACGATGTCGACGCGGCGGTCAAGATCATCGCCGGCACCGCTCGCTCAATGGGAGTGGATGTCGTCTAATGGCACGAGGAAAGTCATACATCGAGGCATACGCCAAGGTCAATCGCGAGCGCGAGTACGCGCCGAAAGATGCGATCGCTCTGGTCCAGAGCACCAAGCGCGCCAAGTTCACCGAGACCGTCGAGGTGCACATCCGCACCGGTCTTAACGTCCGCCACGCCGAAGAGCAGCTGCGCGGAACGATCACCTTCCCGGCCGGTCTCGGCAAAGAGGTCAAGATCGCGGTCTTCGCCAAGGGCGATGCAGCCGCTGACGCCGAAGCCGCCGGAGCCGACTACGTCGGCGCCGAAGACCTCGCCAAGCAAATGGAAGAGGGTCTCAGCGACTTCGACGTCGTGATCGCTACGCCCGACATGATGCCGGTCGTCGGTGGCCTCGGCCGCGTGCTCGGTCCGATGGGCAAGATGCCCAACCCGAAGGTCGGCACCGTTACACCCGACGTCAAGAAGGCGATCACCGAGGCAAAGGCCGGCAAGGTCGAGTACCGCACGGATCGTCAGGGCATTGTTCACATGTCGATCGGCAAGGCCGACTTCTCAGCCGACGACCTGCTCGCCAACTACGCCACTTTGATCGAAGAGATCCAGCGCGCGAAGCCGTCACAGGCGAAGGGCAAGTACCTCCAGACGATCACGTTGAGCACGACGATGGGCCCGGGTGTGCGCGTCGACACCTCGGCAGTGCGAGACATCCTCGAAGACGCCGCCGCCGCCGCGTAGCGCCAGCCGCTCAGCACATCCGTTTTCAGCACAGCCGTTTGATGAGAACGCCGCCCTTGCCGGGCGGCGTTCTCGTTCTGGGTCAGACCACCAAATCAAACCACCCAGTCGAATCGGCGACGAGCCGAGCGAGCGGTCTTTGGAACACGGGAGGCTCTCTCGGACACGCGGGCTGGCCGGCACGACGGTGTGGTGTTTGCCGGAAAGTGGTTTACGAGGGAATAATCCCCGACCGGCAGGTCTAGGGAGTAACGATTCGGTTATCCAGCGGTGAAGAATCGGTGAACGACTGTCGCCAGCGCCGCACGAGCGAGCTGTAGTGCGTGAAAGTCAGGATCGCGAGCCCCGATCGAACACCTGCCCCGAACGCCATGCGTTTGGGATGGCGCTACATGGAGTGGCTCCCGCCGGGCGTAGCCCCGTCGCGGGGCCATAGGACATTTCACATCAGAACGGATGTACATCTGATCGGATGTGAAATGTCGTATGCCTTCACGCGGTGGCTTCTCTATGCCCATGAATCGGCCCATGAATCGCGTGGTCGAAGTGTCACGCGCGGTACAAGTTGATGCACAAGGAGTGGGCTCGGCGGGCGGATGGCACCTCGAACTGGTACCTTTCCGTCTCTCGCCCGAGACACCGGGGCGCGGCACCGCTCGTCTAGTGCAGATCACTGGCCGAGATAACTCGCCGCAAAACACCCGGTTAGGTGGAACGTGTACCGCGCTGTCGGCTGCCGTCCCGCCCTGTGTTTGTCAACGAAATGTGTTTTCAAACGCGACGTCTGCTCCGGGCCGGGACCCACTTACAGGAGAACCACACGTGAACAGAGATCAAAAAGCCGCATTCATCGACGCCGTGCAGAACCGCGTCGAGGAGTCAGAAGCGATTTTCGCCGTCGACTACCGCGGAATCACCGTTTCGCAGGCCGACGAACTGCGCACCAAGCTCAGCGAGGCTGACGCCAGCTTCCAGGTCGTTAAGAACACGCTGACCCGTTTGGCGCTCGATCGCGCGAGCGAGGGAGGCAAGGTCGGCACTGTCGACCTCAAGGAGTTCCTCGAAGGACCGACCGCTTTCACCTACATCAAGGGCGACGTCGCACTTGCCGCCAAGACGATCTCCAACTTCACCAAGGAGTACGAGATCCTCGCCTTTAAGGGCGGCATGATGGAGGGGCAGGTCGTCTCCGTCGATCAGTTCAAGGCGCTGACCAAGCTGCCGAGCCGCGACGTCCTCAACGGCCAGCTCGTTGGCATGATCGCGACGCCGCTGACCGGACTGGTCCGTGGCCTTGGTGGTCTTATCGGCGGTCTGGCGATTCAGCTTGGCGCGATCCGCGACCAAGGACTCGTCACCGGCGAGGCCCCCGCGGCCGCTCCGGCCGAGGACGCTCCGGCAGCAGAAGCCGCTCCGGCAGCAGAAGC
>JBASTN010000046.1:0-80503 GCA_049274915.1 Solirubrobacterales bacterium | reverse complement strand
CCCCAGGCTTCGCAATCGAGTCGCACACCCCCTGCTCAAGGCGTTTTGTGCAGCAAAGCCTGTCTTTGCTGCGTGCGCAAAGACAGGCTTTGCTGCAGAGAATCCCTTTGCTGGGCCAGATCGGCTGGAGCCGGAGGAACTGGAGGTGTTGCGGCGCACGCGGCACGCAGCACGCGGGGCGGCGTTAACCGGTTGCCAACCGCGCACACCTGCTCTACACTGGCGTGGATGGATCGCGCAAGCAAGAGGCTCTGCGTGTGGACGGCTTCCGTCCTCCTGATCTTCGGTATCTCGGCAGCGCCAGCAGTGGCAGCGCCGTGGGCGTTCGACGCCACCGGATCGGAGGCCTCGGTATCGGCCGACCCGCCAGCCCCCACACCACCGGCTCCAGCCCCCACGACTCCCGTCCCGGAGTTCGTCGACACGGTTCTCTCTGACGAGAACCTCGAGTCGCGCTGGGCGTTTGTCACGCGTCCGACGATCGCACGCAGCGAGCCGAGTAAGCGCGCGCGCAAGATCCGCAAGCTGACCACCAGGACTCCCGACCGCACCAATGAGCTCGTGCTGGCGCTGAAGTCTCGCCAGTTCGCCAATGGTGACGTGTGGGTGCAGGTGCGCCTACCAATGCGTGGCTCCGGCCGCAAGGGTTGGGTTAGCCGCGCCGCGCTGGGCAAGTACCGCGTCGTGCGCACCAAGCTGATCATCAACCGCGGGAGCTTCCGCGCGACGCTCTACAAGAGCGGCAAGAAGATTTGGGAAACGCGAATCGGCGTCGGCAAAAAGGGCACGAGCACGCCCGCCGGCCGCTTCTACATTCGCAACAAGCTGACCGTCGCCAATCCCGGCGGCATGTACGGTCCGTACGCGATGGGCCTCTCGGCTTACTCCAAGACTCTGACCGACTGGCCTGGCGGTGGCATCATTGGCATCCACGGCACCAACCAACCTGGATTGATCCCCGGCCGAGTGTCACACGGCTGTGTCCGCGTCAAGAACGCGAAGATCCGCCGCCTGAACAAGCTGATGGGACCGGGCACCCCGGTCCTGATCAAGTAGCGATCGCTAGCTCGCAGCCGCGGCTACGCGGATTCGCGTTCGCGCTCGGAAGCGAGCGCGCTCGACCCCGGCTCTGCGCCTGCGGGCAACGTCGTCGTGTCGCCTTCGCCTGAGAACGCGTGATCCTCGTAAGACGCTCGCTCGGCATGGTCGACTTCGACCAGCACCCGGTCGGCGCGAGTCAGCTTCTCGACGATCCGGCGTAGGCGCGGCGGCGTGAGCGTCGCGGCGACGTAGGCGATCTTCGTCGAGCGCGGCACGAAGACCTCGAACCTCGGCTTTTCGATCGTCTGGAGAATCGCCTTGGCTACGTCTTCGGGTTGAAGCAGTGGCACGCCGCGAGTGCGGCCCTTGACTCCGCGGATTAGATCGGTCTCGACGATCACCGGGCAGACCGCGCTGAAGTTGATCGGCGTCTTGGCGTACTCGTTCGACACGGCCTCGGTCATACCGAAGATCGCGAACTTCGACGCCGAGTACATCGCCGCGCCGGGCACACCGAATCGACCTGCCGTGGAGGCGACGTTGATGATGTGACCGCGTCCGCGCTCGAGCATGCCGGGCAGCGCGATCTTCATGCCGTACATCGGGCCGATCAGGTTGACGTCGATCTGCTTGCGCGAGATCTCGTCGGTCTCCTCGGTGAACGGGTGCAGGGCCATGATGCCGGCGTTGTTGATCAGGATGTCGATCGGACCGAGGTCCTTCTCGACACCATCAAGAAACGATTGGAACGACGAACGGTCAGTGACGTCGAGCGGGTAGGCGGCGGTTTCGCCGGCGATCTTCCCAAGCTCATCGCGCAACAGCGCGATGTCCATATCGCCGACGCCGACCTTGGCTCCGGCAGCGACGAGGTGCTTGACGGTCTCTAGTCCGATGCCGCGCGCACCGCCGGTAAGAGCGATGACCTTTCCGGCAACTGCGGGACTAGTCGACTCGGCAGTGGACACGGCGTAACTCTATCCGCTGTCCGTCAGTCGCTGACTCCTGACCTCGCGCTTACTCGCGCGAGATCAGGAAGAAGTAGATCAGTTGGCCGAGGGCCGCGACGAATCCGGCGACGTATGTCAGCGCGGCCGCGCGAAGCACGGCGCGTGCCCCGTCCATTTCGTCGGCGGCGAGCACGCCCTGGTGCTCAAGCGCGACCAAAGCACGGTTCGAGGCGTCGAACTCGACGGGCAGTGTGACCAGCTGGAACAGGACGACGGCGGCGAAGAAGACGAGGCCGATCGTGACCAGACCGGTGATGCCGAGAATCAATCCGGCGAACACCGGCATGATCCAGACGGACTGACCGAACGTCGCAGCCGGAACCAACGTCTGACGGATCTTCATCGGGAAATACCCCGCCGAGTCCTGGATCGCGTGGCCGGCTTCGTGCGCGGCGACGCCGATCGCGGCGACCGACGACGCCTGGCCCACATCCGCAGACAAGTTGAGCGTGCGATTGCGAGGGTCGTAGTGGTCGGTCAGGTGGCCGTCGATCGGGTTGATCTTGAGGTTCGGCAGTCCGGACTCGCGCAGCACGGCGGCGGCGGCTTGGGCACCGGTCATCCCGTTGCGCGGGGCGACCTCGGAGTACTTGGCGAACGTACGCTTGACCGACATCTGTGCGAGCAGTCCGAAGACCAGCGGGACGCCTGCGCAGATCAGCCAGAGAGTGATTGAGTTCATAAAGCAAAGAATAAATGTCGCCGAACCGGGTTGAGCCGATTACGATGTTGTGCTTTCGCGAAGTGCGACCGCGCCTACGCCGCCATCAGCCGGGTATTTTGAGCGCATGAGCGCATGACTCCGCTCAAGCCAGAGTCGGCAAATTCGCCGACTGACTACATCAACCAGATCGACCTCAACCAGATCGACCAGCCGCGGCGCGATCAGATCAAGCGGCTCGACAAGTTCATCCGCGAGACCGTGCCCGGTCTTAAGCGCCACCTTGCCGGAAGCGAGGGCACGGCGGTGAAGCCTCAGTTGATCGGTAGGCGTTAGCTCTTCGGCCGCCTCAAACGGCACCCGCAATCGACCGACCAGGAATTCAAACCGGTCGAACTGGTCGTTTCGTGACTCACTAAATCGAGCAAATAGCTCAGTGGAGCGTTCAAAACCGCTTCTTTTCTTCACAAATACCGTTTATAGGTACTAAGCGACGGCTAGGCAGCGATTAGGCTGCCGTCGTACTTACGTCCACACTAAAGGCGATTTGGAGGCCCTTCAGGCCAGCCATGCAGGTACATTGTTCTAGGTATATGGTCAACTCGACCGGTTCATTCACGCGTCTACGGACGGTTCGCGTGATGATCGTCTGTGCGGCGCTGCTGGCGTCAATGGCGATCACCACCTCCTCCGCAACAGCGCAAACCCCGCCCTCAAGCTCAGCACAGATTTCGAATGCTGGCGTCAAGGGCAACCACGGCTCCTCGGGCCGCGGCGTATGGTCGAGCAGACGTGGGCACTTCTCGTCGCAGGGGAATGGCTGGGCGTGGGGCTGGCATCACGGGCACAGTCACGGCGGGCACAGTCACGGCGGGCACAGTCACGGCGAGGGGAACGGGAACGGACACGGTTCCGGGTACGGCTGGTGCAACCCCGATCCCGATCCCGACCCCGATCCACCCAAGCCGGTCCCGACCGCAGACTTCACGTACAACCCGTTGGCACCGGTGGCCACCAAGGTCGTCGAGTTCGACGCATCGACCTCGACTGGAGGACAAACTCCCGGTCTGACTGGCGTGATCACCAAGTACGACTGGGACTTCGGTGACGGCACCGCCGTCGAGAGCACGACTACGCCGGTCGTTTCGCATGCCTTCGCGGCCGCAGGCGACTTCCCCGTCAGCTTGACGGTGACAAACGATCAGGCCGAGACCGACACGATCATTCGTGAGGTGCACGTCGTCCCGGCGCCCCCGCCGTGGGATCCCGGAGATCCGCAGCTGCCAGAAGTCGGCGGAACCGCACCGCCGGCAGATCTGCCAGAGGAGCCGGCGACGGTGATCCCGGCCGCTCCGCGTGCCGGCACGCTGCGTAAGCGCGGCGGCAAGAGGTTGCTGTTTACGACCTCGATTAGTTTTGCGGCTCCCGCCGGAGTCAGTGCCGAGGACGCCTGCGTCGGCGATGTCAGCTTGCGCGGCTCTGCCCGCCGGGCCGGCAAGACGAAGGCCGTGGCGCCGCTGGTTGCTTCGGGTTCGCGTTGCAAAGCGACCTTCCGTCTGACGCTCCCGCAGGCTCTCACCGGCAAGCCGGTGAAGCTCGACTTCTCATTCGCGGGCAACGACAACGTCGCCGCGTGGCGTGTCGTCAAGACGCTGACGATCAAGCCGTAGCGGGCTGATCGCGCCGCGCCCCGCGTCAGTGGTTGAGAAACGTCTGCAGCGCGAGCACGCGGCGATGGTCGTTCGCCGCCCGAGCCAGATCGAGCGAGTCGAAGATACTGGTGACGTGCCTCTCAACGGTGCTGCCGGTAACGACGAGGTCATCGGCGATCGCGCGATTACTTGCGCCCCTCGGCCGTCAGTCCGAGCACCTCGCGTTCGCGATCGCTGAGATGATCGAGCGGATCGTCGGCGTGACGACGACCGAGCATCTGCGAGATGACTTCCGGGTCGAGGGCTGAACCACAGCAAGCGCTGTTCGAGCAATTCCGGTGCCGAGAACGCGACATCGTCAACAAAAACGAGAACATCCGCGTCGGTATTCGAGGCCCCGGTCGTGCGCCCGCCGGACAAACCGTGAGCACCGGCGTTGGCAACAACTTTCGCGACCGGGAATGCCTGCCTCGCTTTTGCCGGTAACTGTTCGTTATTGTCGATCGCGACGACAACGTCGGTCGCTTGGACCATCTGTTCAAATCAAACGCCGAACGGACTGCCGCTTCGAGGTCGTCCCAGCGATCGAGGGTATAGGCACAAATGACGACCGATGCACTGAGAGGCGCGGGTTTGACCAGTTTTTCTGCTGATCCCCTAGCCACCACGCGGCTAGCGATGTCGCATATTCCGGTCTTGCTCTATCACTCGGTCAGCGATGAGCCTGCCGCGGGCATCGGTGCATACAGCTTGTCGCGCGAGCAGTTCAACGGCCCGATCGGATTTCTGCGCCCACAAGCGGGATTCCGCCGCGGAAGGCGATCCTCATGATGTTCCAACCCGACCGGCATTCGGGCGCAACCGTGACGCAGCCAACTACAGCAATCAAATCCCGCATGATGCTTGACGGCGGATTGCTCGCGCTGCTCGCGGCGGCGGGAATCGCGGCGGCGCTGGCCGCCCACGGAACCGGCCGTGAGCTTCTGGCGACGTTCGCTTTTCTGCTCGTCCCGGGCGGCGCCGTGGTGAGCAGAATGCGCAGCGAGAGCCTGTTGATCGGCACTGCGCTCGCGATCACCATCAGCCTTGCCGTGACCACGACCGGCGCGACTGCGATGGCATGGACGGGTTGGTGGTACCCCGATCAGATGTTGATCGCAATCGGTGCAATCGCCTGCGGCCTCTTGGCATTCGACCTGCTGCAGCTTATCGGAGAGCACATGCGGAGCCCGTCGGATGAATCTAATCGCGACGAATCAACGACCGGCGTCCTGCAGGACCTTGAGTCGTCGATCATCGCCTTGATCCCGCTAGCTGTCGGTCTCGCGCTATGGGCCTTCGCGATTTCCAAAATCAGCATCTACGAACTCAGCGACAACGGTCTACCGCCGAAGTTTCCGGCCGCGGGCTACGCGGCGCTGCTCGTAATGGTCGTGGGCGCGGCCAATTCGATCTGGAGCGGCACGCCGCGTAAATTCGTGATCACCGCGTACGTCGGATCGATCGCGCTGTGCTTGTTCGGGACGATTCCATTGCTCGCCGAAGTGCCGCAGTATGCCTGGACGTACAAGCACATCGGTGTGGCGAATTTGATCGATGCCGTCGGCGGAACCAGCCCGCAGGTTGACATCTACAACCGTTGGCCCGGTTTCTTCGCGGTTAGCGCCGTCTTCGCGCACCTCTCGGGCGGCGACATTTTGTCGTGGGCGGCGTGGGCCGAACCCGGATTCTTGATTTGCAACGTGGTCCTCGTCGGGGCGGTCGCGTTGGCGATATCCCGAAATGTGCAGATATCAGCGTGTGCGGCGTTGGTCTTCATCCCTACGATGTGGCTCGGACAGACTTACTTCGGCGCGCAGGCGCTGGCCTACACACTCGATATCGGCGTGCTGCTGCTGGTCTTCTTGTGCTTCAGCGGAAACTGGCACCTGATCCGCCCGGTTCGCTGGGTCGCGACGAAGATCACATCTAGGCCGCCAGAACTTGCGCAGCAACCCACGATAATTCGCCTCGGGCGCACGGGCGCGATCTTGACGATCGTGATCCTCGAAATCGCGATCATCGGCACGCACCAACTGACGCCGTACATCTTGGTCATTCAACTGTCGATGCTTTGGGCGGTTGGCACGCTGCGGCCGGTTTGGCTAGTGGCGATCACGCTTGCGCTGACCGTCGCGTACCTGCTGCCCAACCTTGCATGGGTCAACGAGCACTATGGCCTGCTCAACAGTGTGAATCCCGCCGACAACGTGCGAGTTCAGCCCGGTTCCAACAAGGACCGCACTTGGGTCTACGGACACGCCGGCCCACTCAACGCGATGATCATGCTGCTCGCCGGAATGTTCGCTGCGTTTGCACTGGTTCGCTCCGGTTTTGCGCGCCGGTCAGTGCCGTTCATGGCGCTGGTAGTGGCGCCTGCGTTTGTGTTGCTCGGCAACAACTACGGCGGGGAGGTCGTGCTGCGCGTGTACATGTTTGGCGCTCCGATGTTGGCCGTGCTTGTCGCGTCAGCAGCGGCGCTGCTGCCGACCCGCGTGCGCGTGCCTGCAACGGCCGGCCTGACGATTGCCGCGATGACATTCTTCTTTCTGGCGATGTTTGGCGACGCCGGGCAACATGTCATCCGCCCGACCGAGGTGCAAGCGAGCCGCTACTTCTATAAGAACGCGCCGCCGGGTTCGGTGCTGATGCTGTCCGATCCAAATTTCCCCGTGCGCCTTGACGCGCGGTACGCGAAGATGGCGCGGTCCGTCAGCGGCAATGGACCGAGCCTGCTCGACGAGGAAGAGTTCACGGAACATCCGCTTGGACCGAAGGACGTTCCGGTCGCGATCGATCTGATCGGCAAGTACTCGAAGTCGGGATTCCTCGTCTTCTCGACAACGCAGTTCAAGGACGCTCGGATCTTCCGGCTGACGCCGCCGCGTTCACTGGAGAACTTCGAATCGGCCGTCGAGCGGTCACCCCGCTTCGAGCTTTGGTACCGCAACCCCGACGTGAGGATTTACCGGCTCAAAGGAAATGGCGCCGATGGCTAGGTCAATGATCGGATTTGAATGCGCGGCGCATTTCACGTGCTCCGCGGAGAGCATCTTTGAACTGCCTTGGAGTGATCTCGCGCTTCGCCATCAGTGCCAGGCCAAGCACGATTCTGCGAGCAAGCAACAGTTTCACGCGGGCAGAGGAACCTGCGTGTTTGCCGAGCAGCGCGACGTTGCCCGTGAAGTACTCGGCCGGACGGCCGGGCTTATACGGGTGTTGCACGACGATCGCGGAATCGTAGATTCCATCGTCACCCAGCTCCAGGATCCGCAGAGTGAAGTCGCAGTCCTCGGCCGCACCGAACTCGGCTCCCAAGCCGAAGCGTTCGTCGAACCGGCCGATTTCGCGAACGGCGGACGCGGCAAAAAATACGTTGTTGGAACTGACCACCTGCATCACCAGCCGTGCACCGAGCGGTCGCGAGCCGGTCGGAAAGCGTGCCCGGTCAAACGTCGCACCGTCCGGTGCGTATGCGCCGGCGACGACGGTCGTGGTGCCGCCCATTCGTTGATCCACCGATGCGAGCACGCCCGCGGGATAGGAGCAATCGTCGTCAGGAAAGGCGATGAGGGCTGCTCGATCGATCAAGCCGGTTTGTTCAGCGTGTGCGAGCGCCAGGTTGCGAACTTTGCTGAGTCCCGTTTGCAGCGGGCACTCAACAACCTTGACGGCAACCGCGCCGACGGCGGCCGGAAGCGGCGGTTGCGCACCGCGGCAAACAACGATCATCGCCCCCTCGACTGCCTGACGGTCGATGCTCTCAAACAAATCGGCGAGGTGCGCCCGCGAGCGATCGGATCCGTCCGTCGCGGTGATGAAGAGGAACTCGCGCATCGGGTGAATATAAGCGGCGAACTTCGTTGGATCACTGCGTGAGCGGCCGAGACGCCTCAACCCTGAGTTCGGACGCGCACCCGTCGAAGTGGTCGATCGCCGGCCTGCGCCAGCTGGCGGGACGCCTGCGCGAAGTGTCGCTGAGCGTGGTTGCTTCGCTGACGATCCTCGGGGCGATGACGATCGCGGGGATCCTGCTGGCACGCATTCTCGGCCCGGCCGGCCGCGGCCAGATGGCGACGATCATCCTGTGGCCGGCGCTGCTGATTGCGTTCGGAAGTTTCGGCTTCGCCGAATCCGTCACATATCTGATTGCCGGTCGCCATGCGAAAGCAACGACCGTCGTCGCCACCGCCGCTCTGTCCGGAATCGCGCAGGCGCTGCTGCTGATTCCGATCGGCATCGCGCTGTTCGCGTTCGTGATCGACGACACCGTGCCCGCGGGCGCCGCGTATCTGAACATTGCGGCGATTCCGTTCGGCTTGGTCGGCATCTACTGTCTAAATGCGCTGAACGGACTGGGCAGAACGACCGCCTACCACGTCACGCGAACGCTACCTGCGGTGCTACCGATGGTTGGAATCGTCGGCCTCGCGATCACCGCATCGCTCACTGTGACTTCCGCCGTGATCGCTTACGTCGTCGGCTCGATCGCGCTGAACGTGATCGCGATGGTGTGCCTTGGATATCCGCTTCGGGTGTACGCGAGCCCGACGGTAGATGTCTTCAAACAACTCTGGTCGTTCGGGATCAAGAGCTACATCTCGTCGGTGCCGGTGCAGCTGAACTATCGACTCGACCAACTCTTGATCTCGGCTTTTCTTGCACCGGCGGCGCTGGGCTTTTACACGGTGGCGATCACGATGACCTCTCTCACGCAACTGATCGGCACATCGGTTCAGCTGGTCGCGTTTCCTGAAATGGCGCGCGCCACATCGCGTTCCGCGCAAATTGCGCTGGCGCACATGTATACTAAGTGGACGATCGTGGTCTCAATTGTCGTAACGGTGCCGCTGATCGTCGTGCTGCCGCAACTGATCGAATTTCTCGTCGGCGGCGCGTACGGCCCGGCCGTTGAAGCAGGCCGCATATTGCTGATCGGCACCGTCGCCCTCAGTACGCGTTCGCTGCTTGACGGGTTGCTCAAGGGCATCGGCAGGCCGTTGGCCGTCGGCGTTTCAGAGGGCATCGCTTTGATCGTAACGGTTCTGTTTCTGCCGTTGTTCCTGCACTATTACGGCATAAACGGCGCGGCGGCCGTGTCGATGGCGGCTTACGTCGTCAGCGCGATCGTGATGACGGTTCAACTCGCCCGCGCGCTCGAGACCTCGCCGCTTCGACTGGTGTTCGGACGAGTCGCGACCGTAGACGACGCGGATCAGGGGTCCGTGTGATCACGGCGCGTCTCACGGGCGGCATGGGCAACCAAATGTTCCAGTACGCCGCCGCACGCTCACTCGCCGAGCGATCGGGCGTGCCGCTACGGCTCGATTTGACGTTCTTTCGCGGACACAAAAGCCGAGATTTTGCGCTCCGGCTATTTGCCCTGAACACGAAGACGGTCAGCAGTGGATTCGTTCCCACGATCACGCAGCATTACCCGCGAATCGACGACGCCATCACCTCGATGCGCTTCCGCGGCAAAGTCGTGCGCGAAAAGCACTTTCACTTCGACGATCAACTCAAGACAACGCGCGAACAGGCTTACCTGATCGGTTTCTGGCAGAGCGAGCAATATTTCAGTGATGTTGCCGGTGTGCTTCGCGGCGAGTTCAAGCCGCAGCGGCTCTCCGAGCCTGCCGCTGCGTTCGCGCGGCGGATTGCCGAGCGGCCATCCGTCTCGGTACATGCCCGGCGCGGCGACTACGTTAATGACCCGATCGCGGCGAAGCGGCATGGGGTGTGTTCGGTTGATTACTACGAGCGCGCGCTTGGCCATGTCCTCGAACGCGTGCCCGATGCAACGCCGTTCGTCTTTTCGGATGATCCCGCATGGAGCGCCGAGAATCTGCCGCTGCCGGAAAACGCTGTGATCGTGTCCGCCGAAAGCGGTGCAGCGCACGAAGAGATCCATTTGATGTCGCTCTGCAGTCACAACATCATCGCCAACAGCAGCTTCAGTTGGTGGGGTGCGTGGCTTGGCAAAGGCAGCGGCCGGATCGTGGTTGCGCCCAGTGCATGGTTCGCCGGTTCCGAGAACGACACACGTGACCTGATTCCCGACAGCTGGGTTCGCCTATGACCGTCGTCGCCACAGTTTTGATCGCCGCCACCGAGATCCCAGCGATCGCGCTGGAAGGTGATCTGCCGACCAGCGTCGGCTTGCTGCAATTGGGTGCGGAGCCTGCTGTTCAGTTGCCGGGAGGCGAGGTGACCGCTGAGGCGACCGCGGCCACGGTGTTGGCGGTGCGCGCAGGCGCAACGCCGATCGGCTTCCTCCATGCGCCCCTGAACATCACGAGCCTGCAGCCGGGCGAGGTATCTGAATTCGCTCGCGAAGCTCTTGGCGGCGCATCGACTGTCGAGTCCAACGACCGGCGCCCCCGGCGGGTGGATGCGCCTGTCACCGTGATCGTTCCGACCCGAGGAAGATCGAGCCAGCTCCAGCGCTGCCTCGAATCCCTTGCGGCGATTCCGCGGGCAGACTTGGAATTCATCGTCGTCAACAACTCCCCCGGCGACACCGGCACGCGCGAAGTCGTCAAACGCATTGCCGATCGCGATCCGCGCTTCCGCTATTTCGAGGAGTCCCGGCCGGGAAGCTCGGTCGCGCGCAATCGCGGACTCGCCGAAGCGTCCGGAGACCTTGTGGCGTTCACGGATGACGACGTCGTCGTTGACGGCGAATGGCTGGATTGGCTGCTCGATCCGTTCGATGACCCCGCGGTTCAGGCAACGACCGGCATGGTGTTGCCGCTGGAGCTGATCACCGGCGCGCAAAAGAACTTCGAACGATTCGCGGGATTCTCGAAAGGTTTGGAGCGCCGTGAATATTCACTGTCGGCGGAGGATGATCACGATGCACCGTTCTTCCCCTTCTGGGGTGCCGTGTTCGGTTCAGGCAACAGCATGGCCTTCAGGCGAACTGGGCTCGTCCGCCGCCAAGGATTCGATCCCTCGCTGGGCGCCGGAAGCGTTGCCTTGGCCGGCTCCGACGTGGAGGCGATGAGCGCTGCGATTCTCGACGGCGGCGCGCTGGTCTATGAACCGCGCTCGATCTGCTGGCACGAACATCGGCGGGACGGCGGGTCGCTCGAGCGTCAGATATTCAACTACGGCGTCGGATGCGGCGCGATCTGCACAAAGTACTTGTCCACCGACATGAGATTTCTGACCGCGTTCGCGAAGACCGTGGCGCGCGCGCTCGTCGGCCGCGCGCGGCTTAGCCAGGCGTCCGCCGAGCGCGTGGCCGACAGGCGGAAGCCGCTGAGACACGCATTTGCGAAAGGCCTGGCGTGCGGGCCCATTTACTACGTGCGCAGCAAGCGATGGTCGCGTCAACTCAACCTAGGAGAAGTCATAAATGGCCGCTAACAACGCACTTTCTGATGCCCCAACCAAGGCTCGCGCCTGGCTGCAAAGGACCTACATCTGGGTGCGCTTCAAACTGGGCCACACCAAGGAGCGCGAAGAGCTCGGCTACTGGAAGCGTGCCTATAAACGCGAGGACACCGAGTTGGAGAACTACTGGTACGAACAATTCTACACCGCGCAACTCGGCCTCACCCACGATTCATACAAGGGCAAGCGGGTGCTCGACATTGGCTGCGGACCGCGCGGCAGTTTGGAATGGGCCACCGAAGCGGCCGAACGCGTCGGCCTGGACCCACTCGTCGAGGATTACCGAGAGCTGGGCATCGACCAACACGAGATGGATTACGTCGCTTCCGGCGCCGAAAGCATGCCCTTCGAGGACGGTCACTTCGACATCGTCGCGCTGTTCAACTCACTCGACCACGTCGACGACGCGGCAAAAGCGATCGCTGAAGTGACGCGAGTGACAAGGCCTGGAGGCACCGCGCTGGTGATCGTCGAGGTGAACCATGATCCGACGCCCGCCGAGCCCCATCGTTTCGAGTGGGACCTATTTGACTCGTTCGAAGGTTGGAGCGTCGTGGAGCAACAGCGCTGTGCGATCCGCAAGGACCACAACGTCTACCTCAGCGTTGAGGAAGGGAAACCCTGGCGGAAGGGCGCCGGAATTTTGGTAGGTCGGCTGGAACGCAACAAGATCTGAACCTCAAGTCGCAACAATTACCGCCCTAGCCAAACCCGGCCCTTGGATATCCGATTGCGGCTGAGCGCGACGCGACCATGCGAAAGGATCGCGTACCCGATGCCGCTCATTGCATTCCGCCTGACCGAGAGCGTCCGACATCCGCAGCGTCCGGAATACACGACACCGTAGCTGCGTTTTCCGAGCAGCGCACTTTGTCGGCGATGAAACCCGTCGCGTTTACCGGCCCGAACAGATCCCGCAAGCAGCGCGTGGTGGCCCATGTTGTAGCCAGCACCGCAATCCAGTTCGATGCGCATTCCACCTCTTGACGACGGGCCGGTGCGCTGAATGAGGCCGAGCCTGCCCCACTGACCGCTATGCGATGATCCCGCCATGCAAGCCCACGCTGACGCGAACGTGGAAGGTGCCGACTCTCGCCACCTCATGCGCGGCGCCAACAGCTTGATCGTCAACTCCGGCGCCACCGCGCTCCTGGGAATCGCCTTCTGGGCGATCGCCGCGCGAACATTCAGCGCTGATCAGATCGGGCGCGACGGCGCCCTGCTCGCGGCGCTCGTCGAACTCTCCACCGTCTGCCAGCTGAACCTCGACAACGCTCTGCCGCGTTTTCTACCAGCGCTGCGCGAAAACGTCCGGCGGGTGCTCGCCGGCGCGTTCGCGATCAGCGGGCTCGCGGCGCTTGTGCTGGGGACCGTTTTCGTAATGCTTGCGCCCGCCGTGTCCGACGAATTCGGCTTTCTCCGATCCGGCCTGATCGCTCCGGGATTCGTGCTTGCGCTGATCATCTGGGGCTGGTTCACGTTGCAGGATTCGGCGCTAGTCGGCTTGCGTCGCGCGCCGTGGGTGCCGGCCGAGAATATTTCGTTCGGCGTGCTCAAGATCGCCGCCTTGCCCGTGCTCGCGGCGACGACGCTGACCAACGGCGTCTTTCTGGCATGGGTCATCCCGGTGCTGCCGTTGCTCATTCCGATTAGCTTCATCCTGTTCACACGCCTCGCAACTGCCCACTCGCAATTGCCTGCCGTCGAGTTCTCTACTGTGCGTCAGATGAAGCGCCGCGAGCTGATCTTCTTCCACACTCAGGATTACTTTGCCTCCGTCCTCGCCCGAGCCACCACGACCTTTTTGCCGTTGCTAGTCGTTGGCATTCTCGGGAGCGTTCAAAACGCATACTTCTTCATTCCATTCACGATGATCATCGCGTTCGATCTGCTGTCTTACGGCGTCGCCACATCACTTGTCGTGGAGGGCGCTTTTGACGAATCGCAGACCCGTCAACTGGCGCGCACCGTCGTCCGGCGGTTCGCGGCTCCCCTGATCGCCGCATTGTTTGGGCTGATCGTTTTGGCTCACGTCGCGCTGCTCCCCTTCGGCTCGGACTATGCCGCCGCCGGCGACTCAGTGCTGAGGATCCTCGCCTGCGCTTCGGTTTTCCGCGTAATCATCATGCTCTTCGTTGCGCTAGAGCGAGTGGCCGGCCGCGGAAGACGAATCCTGATCGTCGAGACATCGATCATGCTTCTTTTGATTCCCACGTCAGCCATTCTGGCTTCGCCCTTGGGGATAAACGGAATTGCCCTCGGTTGGACGATTGCGAATGCCGTCGTGGCGATCGCACTCCTACCATCGGTGATGACATTGCTTTCACCGAAAGGCCCTACAGAGTGACTCCGAAAGACCGAATCGCGCAGAACGAAAGGCTCGCAAAACGGCTCAAACCGAAGGCGCGGTGGGCAATTCGCCGCGCGCCCGGACGCCGGGTGCGCTGGGGTTCACTGAAGCGAACGAAGCCGTTCAGCGACTGCTACGGATGGGATCGCGGGCTGCCGGTGGACCGCTGGTACATCGAGCGCTTTCTCGAACGGTCGAAGAAACTCATTCTCGGGAACGCGATGGAGGTGCGTGACGCTGACTACGTGCGCCGTTTCGGCGGCGACCGCGTGACGCGGGCGCATGTGGTGGACATCGATCCGGACAACTCAAAAGCCGATCTGATCGCAGACCTCTGCGTGCCGAAATCACTGCCGGCAGAGGCATACGACAGCATCGTGCTGACGCAGACGTTTCACCTGCTGGGTGACGAAGACGCGGCTCTGAAGAACCTGTGGCGTGCATTGAAACCCGGTGGCAACCTGCTCATCACGGCGCCGTGCTTGGGGCGTGTCGATCATGAGATCTCCGACATCGATTTTTGGCGCTACACGCCCCGCGGATTCGAACAGCGGCTGACGCTGTCGCTGCCTGCAGAGGCGAAAATCGTTGTGGAGGGCCACGGAAACGTGCTCAGCGGGATTTCGTTTTTCATGGGACTTGCCGCGGAAGAACTTGACGAGCGCGACCTCGCGATCGACGATCCATTCTTTCCGATCACGTCTTGTGCAGTTGTGACAAAGCCGCGCTGACGCGCGGACGGCTCAAGCGCATATTGGCCATGCCGCGCGGCTCCTCCGGTGGCTGCAATAGCTCATCCAGCCGCTTGCCCACATTCACGAAGTAGTCCACCCCGGTCGCCAGTGTTACGGCGACCGTAATCCAGACTGGACAGTATTGAGCGAACTCCCAGTCGCGCTCTCTGCCGGCGACGCACTTGGAAAGCGCGAGGTCGTTCGTTCAATGCGCCGCGGAGGAAGGACTCGTCGAACTTGAGCTAATGCAGTCACGAGTCGAGCTGCTGCCGATCGCCGACCGGCGCCAGCCATTTCGCTCCAGCGTCCGGTATACGGTCGACGGCCAGACCTCTTGACCGGTCTGCTTGATGAGCGCCTCGTGGATGATGTTCGCGGTCACCGGTTCGCCTCGCTCTGCCGCCTTGGCGAACCCTTCAACGAAGGCCTGTTCTGCGGCCTCATCCATCACCTGATTGCGACGGCCGCCGCGAGGTTCGGTGATCGACTCGATGCCTCGCTGCGCGTATTCCCTGCGCCACACGCCGACTGTGTTTTCGTGTCTACCGACTATCTCTGCCACGTCTTGGTTTGGACGGCCAAGCGCCATCAGGCGAACCCCCATTGCACGTTCACGCTGCCACACGGGCAGATCGCCCGCCAAGAGTTCGTCCATTAGAGGCGAGAATGGACAGCAATATTGCGTGCCGAGTTCCGGCAGGATACCTGCACTGGGGACATGAAGTGAGGGGATATTGAGAATGAAACAGCGAGGTGCCCCATCAAGGAGATTGCTTCAAGGCGCAGGAGTAGTGGTGATCATCTTCACGCTCATCGCGACTGCAGTGTTCACGGGTCGGCACCAATATCACGAATGTCTGCAGAAGACTGAGCCGCAGTATTTCTATGCCGATCCGATCGAGACGTGGCCACCGTCAAAAAACAGCAAGGCGCGTGCATGCGCTGGCAAGAATCGATTGCCGGACATATTTCTAAACTGAACGTGTGCCATTGGCTGTGCGAGGACGAACACTCGCCGGCTCGAATCGGAAGGGTTACGGGATGAGCGAAGGGTCTTTGCGCTGGTCGGCGCATGAGCTTCAGAACGGCTTGAGCTCAACCCGCCTGCGCAGCACCTTCTAGCTCCGACGTGCCGGTTCTTCGTGCAACTAGATCGAAGTCGCGCAGGCGGCCACGAAAGCGACCGGCGACCTGACGCGACAGTTCGTCGCCGACATCGTGACCGAGATCGTCATTGACGGACTTGAACTCGTCGAGGTCGATGTAGAAGAGGCTGAACGATGACTGATCGCTGGCAGTCTCGGCCACGCGGTTGATCCGTTCGTCGAAAAGCGACGGTCGCGGCGGTCGAGCTATTGCGTCAGAGCAACGCGCTGGACGACCCGATTCGGCTGTATCGCGATCGCGATCAGCGCGATGTCGACCTGATCATGCCAGGGGCAGGACACATTCGAGATCTTGCGGCGTCCGATGCCGCCGGCGGCAGACAACTTAGGTTAAAGTTGTCATTATTTGTAATGTGTGGCATCTTTCGGTAGACTGTGAATATGTCAGCGAACGAACGCAAAGCCGCCGATCTCGAAGACCTGATCCGCCTTCGCCGCGTCCAACGCGAACTTCCACCCAACCGAGACCTCGTCACGGTGGGCGCAAACCTCGAGCGCAGGATCGGCCCGACGGTCTCGCAACGACTCGCCGCTGAGCTCCTTGGTGTGAGTCACACCGCGCTGGGCCGCTGGACCAAGACCGGTGATCTGCCCCTCGTGCTCAACGCGCAGGGGCGCGAAGAAATCCCGACCCGCTATCTGGTCGATCTGGCAATCGCCGTCGACCGGACGCGCGGACCAAACGGTCACGCGCACTCACTCGAGCCGGTGATGCGGGAAAATCGCCAAAAGGCCGAGCGCCTGCGCGCGCGCGGAGCAGCTTACGCCGGCCCGCGCGACGGGGCCCCGCACGACCGAGCAAACCGGCTTGCGCTCGCCTACCACCGCGAAGTCGCGCGAAATCTTTCGCGCGCGCAGGCCGACGACGCACTGCGCACCGTTTGGCGCCTACGGGACGAGGGCCGGATGCACGACCGATATGCCGACCAGTGGGAGCGGATCCTCGCGGGATCGATCGTGGAGATCAAGTCGGCGCTGGTGGATGAATCCGAAGCCGGATTCGACCTGCGGCAGAACTCGCCGTTCGCCGGAACACTGAGCGAACCCGAGCGCAGGGAGATTCTCGCGCAGGTCGTCGGATGAATCGAGACCAGCTCATCCACATCGTGCGCGCATCGGCGCGAATCACCGACGAGACACGGTTCGTCGTAGTCGGCAGTCAATTGATTCTTGCCACTCGTGAGGATCTTCCCGATCCTCTGGTCTTTTCGATGGAGGCGGATATTTATCCGCGCGAGAGTCCAGAGAAAGCAATCGAGATCGATGGCGGCATCGGCGAGGGCTCAATGTTTCAGAGCACCCACGGCGTATACGGACACGGCGTCGGCCCGGAAACGGCAAAGTGCCCCGCGGGCTGGGAGGACCGCCTCATTCCATTGGAATTCACCGACGGCGGCAAAACCATCACCGCCGAATGCCTCGAACCGAACGACCTCGCGCTTTCCAAGTGCGTCGCCGGCAGAGAGCGCGACTGGGAATTCGTTCAATGCGCCGCGGAGGAAGGACTCGTCGAACTTGAGCTGATGCAGTCACGAGTCGAGCTGCTGCCGATCGCCGACCGCGAGAGGCAGCGCGTGAAACGGATGCTCGAAGGAATCGCGATCCGAATCGCCAACGCGTGACCGGGCGATTGATCTGGCAGTAAGCCCTCTTCCGGACTCGAACCGGAGACCCCTTCCTTACCATCGCGCTGAGGTGTCTAAATGGGTCTCTTTGAGTCAGGCGGAGGGCTTAGGTATGCGGTTTTTGTTTGTCACGATTGTCTCGATTTGACTCGGTCTGCGAGTTGACGTTCGCGTTTTGTTCGCCAAGAACGGACCCCTTCCACCGTCGCTAGCGATAGAAGCTGTGGTGCAGCTCCATCGGCAGCTATTTTGCAGACTTCTCGGTCGCTACGGCCGGTCGCCGTACTTAATTGGTCACGTTCATTGACCACGGCAAACCCGCATGGTTATGCGGGTTAATTTGTCACGTTCACGTCGCGGTGACCCAAAGTAGCCCGACGGGGAGTCGAACCCCGGTTTTCGGCTTGAAAAGCCGACGTCCTAACCATTAGACGATCGGGCCGTGAGTGACGCCAGATTACCAGCGGCCCCGCGTAATCCGGCTACGATCCGCCACCATGAGTTCAACCACGCCGCGTCGTCGCCCCGGTCTTAAGCAGTTCGCCGTTGCTGCTGGATTTGCAGGGTCCGGCGTCATGCACTTCACGCACGAGCGCTTTTACACGGCGATCGTCCCGAAGAGCCTGCCGAATCCGAAACTGCTGGTCTATATCTCGGGTGTAGCCGAATTAGCAGGCGCGCTCGGTGTGCTGATCCCGCAGACGCGCAGGCTTGCCGGTAAGGGATTGACTGCGTTGCTACTGGCCGTCTTCCCAGCGAACATCAATATGGCGGTCAATGCCGAGCGCTTCAAACAGTTTCCGGCATGGTCGTTGTGGGCTCGGCTGCCGTTGCAGTATCTCGTGATCCGGCTGGTCCGGCGCGCAACGCAGCAAACGGCCTGAGTTCGCGGTTTGAGCACGGTCGGGATCATCGGGGTCGGGCACTGGGGGCGTCACGCCGCTCGTGATCTCGTCTCACTCGGCGTGGACGTTACGGCCGTCTGTCGCTCCGAGGAATCGAAGGCAAATGCCTCGGCGTCTGGCGTCACCAAGATCGTCGAGGACGTAACCGAGCTCGCCGATGTCGACGGTGTCGTTATCTGCACGCCGACCGGGACGCACGCGGCGATGATCGACGCGGTCGCTCCCTTAGACGTGCCGATCTTCGTCGAGAAGCCGATGACTTGCCACGTCGAACACGCACGTGATCTCGCAGAACGACTCGGCGATCGCCTGTTTGTGATGGACAAGTGGCGCTACCACGACGGTGTGTTGAAGATCGCGGAGATCGCACGTTCTGGTCGACTTGGTGAGATCGTCGGGTTGCGTACGCGCCGGACCGATGCCCAGATTCAGCGTCGTGACGTCGACTCGGCGTGGATTCTGATGCCGCACGAACTGTCGATTGCAGTTGAGGTCTTCGGCGATGTGCTCGAGCCGGTCACGGCCGTCGCCGCGCTCGATGACACGGGCGTCACGCACATGCAGGCGCAGATGGGCACGGCTCCATGGCACACCGCCGAGACATCCTCATCGGCGCTGACTAGGGGACGCGAGATTTCGGTGGTCTGCGAGCGCGGGGTGGTCTTCATGGTCGATCCGCTTGCCGACCACATCATCGTCCGTGAGTTCGGCGACGAGCCAGAAGAAGTTCCGGTTTCCACCGAGATGCCGCTGTTGCTTGAGCTAAAAGCGTTCGTCGAATACATCGGCGGTGGCCCAGCGCCGGTCAGCTCGGCGGCCGAAGGCCTTCGAACAGTCGAGGTAGTCGAGCGGCTACGCGAGCTTGCCGGAGTACCGGTTGCGGCGGGCCGTCCGGCGCTTTAACCTCGCTCGATGCCGGCGATCACGATCATCACGCCTTCGTTCAATAACGGCCCGACGCTCGAGTACGCGATCGAGTCGGCCCAGCGGCAGACCTTCACCGAGTACGAGCACTTCATCGTCGGCGACGGAATCATCGACACCGGCCGGGCAATCGCAGAGCGCTACGCCGCCGAGGATTCGCGTGCCCGATTCTTCGACAACCCAAAGGGCCCCAGGCACGGTGAGAACTGGCGACACGACGCCCTGCAGCACGCCGCCGGTGATGTCATTTGTTACCTATCCGACGACGATCTCTGGTTCGACGATCACCTCGAGACGATGATGCGGCTGATCCCCGGCCACGACTTCGTCCACACGTTGAGCGTCTGCGCGTTCGCCAACGGCACGATCAATCTCTATTACACGGACATGTCCACGCCGACGTATCGCGAGCGGATGCTCGCCGGTCTCAACGACATGTCGCCGTGCGCGTTGGCTCACACACGTGAGTCGTACAACAGGCTCGGGACCGGCTGGACGCCGGACGTCCCGCCGGGCGGGTTTGGCGATCTGACTTGTTGGCAGCAGTTTCTGCGAATCGATGGTTTGCGCTACGGCTGCGGCGGAACGGTGACGTCGCTGCACGTGCCGGCCGGCGATCCCGAGCGCGAAGACTCAGATGAGGCCAGATGCGCACAGCTAGAAGCCTTGATGGCGCGGTTGCGCGACCCGGCGCAGTCGGCCGAACTGCGGCAGCAGATCACCGACGATCTGTATCGCCACGCCGCCGCGCGGCAGGCAGACTCGATCTACTACCGCGAGCTCTCGGAACAGCTCGAAGAACGATTGGATCAGGCACACGCTGAGCTCGAACGCAGGCCCTCAGGGTTGCGGGCGATCAAGCGTTGGCTCAAGCGCTGACGCTCTGCGCGGTTGGCAGCTCCTCGGCAAACCTCGCTTGGTGAGGTTTCAGCGTTTCGACTAGATCGTCAAATGACGGAAGCTCGAGATCTCGCCGGCTGACCAGTGTCGGTGTGATCGGCCAGTCGAGCTCGAGCGCCGGGTCGTCGAAGCGACAGCCGAGCTCATCGGCGAGGTCCCAGTACTCGCTGACAGCGTAAACGTGGATCGAGGGCTCGCTGAAGAGAAATCCGTGAGCGACACCGGGCGGGATTGCGACGGCTCGCCGCTGCTCAGTGGCGAGTTCGACGGTCATCGCCGTGCCTGCGGATGGCGATGCCTCGCGCATGTCGCGTAGCGCCAGCGCCATCGAGCCCGAAGCCATCAGCAGGTAGTCGGCGTGCTTGAGATGGACGTGGACGCCGCGTAAGACTCCTGGGTTTGAGTGCACGGCATTCCACTGGATCGGCGTGACGCCGGTCGACCAGCTGTCGCGAAAGATCTCAGTGAATGACCCGCGCTCGTCGGCGCGTTGATCGAGATCGATCAGTTCGACACCGTGCGGTAGTTCTTGTATGCGCATCCTTGCGTCGTCGGTCAGGTTGCCGGTGGCGGAGGCCAAAGCCCGGGTTGCAACGGGGCCAGTTCTGCCAGCAGTTGATCGAGCGACTGCAGTTCACGATCTCGGTCGTTGACGATCGACGGCTCCGCCGGCCACTCGATTCCGAGATCTGGATCGTCCCACCGCACGCCGAGTTCGTCGTCGATGTCCCATACGCGGTCGACGCCGTAGACGAGCACCCCGGGCCGCTCAAAGAGGAAGCCGTGAGCCACTCCCGGCGGAATCACTGCCGTCCGCATCGAGTCAGCGCTCAGCAGCACAGTGGTGGTCAGCCCCTTGGTCGGTGACCCATCGCGCAGATCGCTCAGCGCCAACGTCATCTCGCCATCGACGATCAGCAAGTAGTCAGTGTGCTTGACGTGCACGTGGACTCCGCGCATGACTCCGGCGCCGGTGTGCACGAGGTTCCACTGCACCGGCGTAAACCCGGTGTCCCACTCGCTCCGAAACAGCTCGGTGAATGATCCCCGATCATCGGCGTGGGTCGTGAGCTCGATCAGACGAACGCCGTCCGGCAGCTCGGCGGCGAGGGTAGGTGCTGGTGAAGGACTTGACTCGGTACTCATGCGGATCAGTAGAGGCGATACTACTGTCGCTCGCCCCGGGCGCCCGCCCTCCGCCAATCTGCTTCAGTTGGCCCGACTATGGCGAGCATCGCCACATCGCGGCGATCGCTGCCGCCAGCTCTGCGGCGTAGTCGGCGCACCCGCCGAGGGCAACGCCCTCGTCACCGCAAGTACTTGAAGCCGTAGAGCCGTTTGCGTGTGAGATAGAACGAGTACGCCACGCCGCCGATCGCGATCGCCGCGATCGCGATCAGCCAGGTCTTGAGATCGCTTGGGAGTACATCGACGATTGCATCCCAGAGATCCGGTAGGGCAGTGCCGAACAGCCACTTCCCGCCGAGGATCACTCCGTAATACAAGGCGGCCGCGATCGCGGCGATCCAAATGGCGACCCGGGCCACGCGATTCACCCATCGGATCCGAGGCTGGAACGCTACGCCCTCGACTGCACCCGCGGTAATCGGCGTATGCCCGACGAAGTCGATGTCGGCCGTCGACGGCGAGGCCTCGAGTTGTTCTCGGATCGCCGCTTCTAGCGATTGCATCTCCCGATTGCGCGAGAACCGGAAGTGTCGCGGTCCGCGCCACAGCCACGCAGTCCTGCGCTCGATGACAAGCCGCCGCTTCTCGGTGCCGCCAGGGGTGTGGTCTCGGTCGAGCAAATACATGTTCAAAGCAGACTCGTGGATCGACTGGTCGACTGCTTTAGATGCCTCGATGTAGCGCCGGAAGAACCGTGTATCGCCTTGCGTGATCACGCGTGACAGGTAACGGAACTTGTCGAAGATCCAATAGAAATGCGCCATCGAGTCATGCATCACATAGGTCCCGAGATCCTCGGGCACGGGCTTAAGTGCGCTGATCATCTCGTGTGCGGTGGCCGGGTCATAAGTGAATCCGCAAGCCTTCGCCTCTTGCAGCATCCACTCGAATGGAAAGCGTCCGAGGTGCCCGTGCTCCAGCAAGTCGGCACGGGCGTAGGCGCCGCCGACGTCGCCGTGCACTCCCGCGAACCAAACCTGCTTGACACGCGGCAGAACTTCGTCGGCTGAGGCGGTCTCGGGCTCGACGACCCGGGTGTCGCCGATCGGCTGCTGCGAATCATCCTCGTCCTCCAGTCCTTCCCATACCGTCGGTAAGAACAATGAGCGCGGCTCGTTGATCGCCAGCGCGTGCCGGGCGAAGCGGACCTTCGCAGGCAGGAGATGGTTGCGGAAGCGGCGCGTCGTGTCGAGTCCGCGAATCGGTACGCCGGCCGCACCGACTGTGTCGAAGACACCGAGGAACTGAATCTCTGGGCGGTGCAGCTGATTCTCGACAAAGGCGATCGGATAGTCCTTGTCGATCATCCTCCGGCGGAAGCGTCGGTATGCGTGATGGATCTGAATTGCGTGCTCGCGCTTGAGCAGTCCGATCTCGTCGAGCATGCCGGCGAGGCAACGAACGGTGAACGCGCCGCGCGAGAACCCGAACAGAAAGATCCGGTCGCCGGCGACGTAGTTGTGGACCAGGAAGTGGTACGCGTCGACGATGTGCGACTCCATCCCGTCGCCGATCCCGCCACCCACGAGCCCATCCGCAAAGTTGTTCGTACCGACTCCGCGCGAGTAGAACACGAGGTTGTGCTCGGTCTCTGCGCTGGCATTGTTCGACAGCGCGGCAAGCTGCGCGATGCGGCCGATACTCGACAGCTGACCCCGCCCCTGGGAGATCCAGGTGCCGTCACAGCAGATGACGAGATCGCGTTGCGGCCGCCCCATCGCGCCGACTGTAGCCGGGGGGTTTGGCTACTTGGGGGTAGGCATAAACCGGCGAATCGAGTTGAATGGGTCCTCAGGGACTCGAACCCTGTCCGCCGGGTTAAAAGCCCGATGCTCTACCAGTTGAGCTAAGGACCCGGGGGAATCCTAGGAGACTCCGAGCGCTGCGACGCGATCTGTCTAACATTCACCGTGTTCAATCGCTGGCTCGCAACGGCGCCGCCTGCAATCGCCAAGCTCAGCAAAGGATTCAGATGCTCACCGTCAGCAATGAAGTCGAGATCGACGCCACGCCGCAGCAACTCTGGGCGATCCTCGCGGATTTCGACTCGTACCCCGAGTGGAACCCGCTCTCGCCGCGGATGAAGGGCAAGCTGAAGGCCGGCAAGACGCTGCGCGGCACGCTGTCACTCGGCCCGAAGATCAAGCTGCCGTTCTTCCCGAAGATGGCTGTGGTCGAGCCGAACTCGACATTTCGCTGGGTCGGCGGCGTGCCCGGCGTGCTGATCGCCGACCACAGTTTCATCATCGAGCCGCTGCCTTCAGGCCGGTCGCTGTTTCGCCATCGCGAGGAGTTCACGGGCCTGGTCCCCAGCGCCTCGAAAGGGCTGACGACCAGGCTCGCAAATCAGATTCACTGGCGCTTCAACGCTGCGATCAAGCAGCGTGCGGAGTCAGGGGCTTAGCCCCACGCGACGGGCCTGACGGTGCGTCTCCTTCAGGGATGCCGCCGGCTCCTGCCCCACTGCTCGTGCCGCTGTCGACGTCGTCGGGTTTGCCGACGCGGGCGATGCCCCAGCCGAGCGCACCGAGCAGACTGAGGGCGATCGCCAGCATCGTGAAGTAGCCGGCCATCGCCGTCGTGCCGCCGTCGACCGTGCTCTCGCGTTGGAGAATTTCGCGGTCGGGCTGCAGCGCGCGCGTGAAGTTGGCCGGCGCCGGGGTTTCTGGGGCAGGAATAGCGTCGTCACGCGGCTCAAAGAGCGGCATGCCGATGATCGCGTTTCCTGAGTGGAAGCGTAAAACCGTCTTCCACTTCCCCGACGCCGGTAGGGGAGTGTTGAGCGCGAAAGATCCCGGTCCGGTGTGAACCAGATCGGCGTTGACGAAGCCCGGCCCTTGCCACGCGAGTCCCTGGGCCCACTTCGGGGTGTCGTCAAAATCGGTCGTGTTGAGCTTGACGGTCGCGGTGATCCATCGGCCGGGCTTACCGGTGTCGACGGTCTGCGTCGTGACCGAGGCCGTGACATCGTGGCGCCGATCCTCGCTGAGGCCGTAGCCGACCAGCGCGAAGACCGCGATCACGCCGAGCACGGGCGCGAAGCGCGTTGCTCCGACTAGGCGTGGTCGCATCGAGAGGGAGTTGGCCATCCAGGCGCCGACCGAGGCGCCGGCGATCGCGGCGATGAAGCCGGCGATCGCGCCCTCGGGCCAGAGGCTCGACGGCCACGGGAAGATCATCCAGACGTGAGACCAGCCCCACTCGGCCGCCAAGCCGAACGTGCCGACTCCGAGCCCGGCGACGGCCGCGAACTTCATCGGGTTGGACTTGCCTGAGGAAGCCGTCAGCAGCGCTGCTGCCTCGACGGCGAGTGCGGCACCGATGTACAGAGGGAAGTGGGGAGTCGGGCGATCGAACACTCCCGCCACGAGCAGCGCCAGCACCGAACGCACAATCAGATACAGAGTCACTGCGATCAGCGCGCCACCACGCCCCGCCCACGAACGAGCGAAGACCAGCGCAGTCCCGGCCGCGGCCAAGATCATGATCGGGTGAAAGACGAGCTGGAACTGCGGGATACCGAAGTCGAACTCGCCCTGGTAGATCGAGAGTGCGACGAGGATGCCACCGCCGGCACAGCCTTTACGGATCTTGTTGGCGATCGCGTTGCCGCGCTCGCCGAAGCGAGGCTTGAAGTCTTCTGATTCGCCCGCGCGGACTCCCTCGACCAGCAGAATCGCCTGGCCGATTAGAGTCAGAGACGCGCCGGCGAGCATCAACAGGTGTGTCGGTCCCCAGAGCGTGACGTCCTGGCCAAACATGCGGTGCCAGAGGTCGTCGAGCGGAAAGCCTGTGAGTCCGAAGGCCGCAGAAGCAGCGATCAGGACGCCTCCCAGCGGTGCGTACCACTGGTCGGTTAGACGAATCGAGTATGGACTGGGACGAGTGCCTGGCTTCGGCATAGTGATTGCCAAGACGCCGGCGCTGAAGCAGCCGAGCAGGCCAACAAGGATGAAGTAGTGAGAGGGATTTGCCAGCGGACCTGCGTCGCGGCCTTGGCTGAGGTGTAGCGAAATGTCCCAGTAGAGGCCGAAGACCGCTGAAAACAATGAGCCGACGAGGATCGCGCTGGGCAGTGCGACCCAATTGGGGAGGCTGAGTTGGCGCCCGGCGAAGTAGCCGAGCCGGTCGAGAATCTTGATCCGGCCGGCGCGGTGCGCGAGCGCGGTGAGTACCAGCAGGCTGAAGATTGCACCGACCATGACCGACGCGATCAAGACCTCTTTGGTCTCTGCTCCGCCGGCGGGGGCTGCTTCAGCTGCAGCGAAAAGCGGGGTTATTGATTGCATGTGTTCATGTTACACAAAACTATGTTACATAGACACACGCTTTGACCGATAAGCTTGTGGCGATCATGAACCCCGCAGATTCCAGCCAAAACGTCCAGTCGATCGCGCCGATTGAAGGGGTGCCGGTCGGCGAGATGACGATTGACGAACTCGCGCAGCACACCGGAATGACCGTCCGCAACATCCGCGCGCATCAGTCGCGTGGCCTGCTGCCGGCGCCTGACGTCAAGGGTCGGATCGGTTATTACAACGGCCGTCACGTCGCCCGTCTCGAACTGATTCAGCAGCTTCAGTCGGGCGGCTTCAACCTGACGGCGATCCAGCGACTCGTCGAGCGCGCCGAACAGACCGGTGACGACATCGGCAACCTGCGCAGCCTCGTGCTGACTCCGTTCGCCGAAGAACAGAGCGAGGTCGTCGATCTGTACGAGCTGGCCCAACAGCTCGGGGTGGAGGTCGACAGCAAGATTTTGCGCAAGGCGATCGACCTCGGGTTCGTCGTTCCGCTCGACGGACAGCGTTTCGAGGTGCTCAGCCCGACGATTATGCGTGCCGGCGTTCAGTGCGTCGAGCTCGGGATCTCGCTGGAGACTTTGCTCGACGTGCTCTCGATGGTCCACAGCCACTCGCGCGCGATCGCGGACGCATTTACGAAGATGGTCGACGTCGGCATCGTTCGCCCGTTCGAGAAAGATGGCTTCCCGCCCGAGAGCTTTCCGCAGGTCGTCGCCGCGATCACCGCGTTGCGTCCGCTCGCCGCCGAGGTCATGCTCGCCGGCTTCAAGGTGAATATGGATGGGGCCGCCGAAGACGCCTTCGGCAAGATCCTCAACCGCATCGCCAAAGAGAACATCAAGCCGCAGCCAGCTGAGAACGGCGCGGAGCCGAGCCAGGGACGATCGTCCCACGGCCGATCGTCGAAGGATTCGTCCTCTCGCAGTTCGTCGTCGAGCCGCAAGCGCAGCGGCCGGCGCTCATCGTCGCGGTAACGCGATCGGGCCAGCATCGAGCCGGCCGATCCGCCTAGCGCCGATCCGTCTAGTGGCGGAAGTGGCGACGGCCGGTGAAGACCATCGAGATACCGGCGTCGTTGCAGGCCTTTACGACCTCGGGGTCGCGCTTGGAGCCGCCCGGCTGGATGATCGCCGTGACACCTTCCTTGATCGCGAACTCGACGCCGTCGGCGAACGGGAAGAATGCGTCGCTCGCCATCACGGCGCCGTCGAGTGAAACGCGCGCCTTCTTGACCGCAAGCTTGACGCTGTCGACTCGGCTCATCTGACCGGCACCGACGCCAAGCGTCGCGAGATCGCGGCCGAGCACGATTGCGTTGGAGCGCACGTGCTTGCAGACGCGCCACGCGAACAACAAGTCGCCCCACTGCTTCTCTGACGGGTGCGAGTCGGTGACGATCTGCATCGCGTCGCGCGGATCGATGTCGACGTCGCGGTCCTGCAGCAAGAGGCCGCCGCGCACGCCGCGCAGGTCCGGGTCGCTGACCGGCCAGAGGCGGCGCTCGTTGTTCTCGAGCACGCGGAGGTTCTCCTTCTGGCTAAAGATGCGGCGAGCGTCGCCGGTGTAAGACGGCGCGAAGACCATCTCGACGAAGTGCTCGACCAGCTTCGCGGCGAGCTGGCCGTCGACTTCGCGGTTAAAAACGTAGATGCCGCCGAAGGCGCTCAGCGGGTCGGTCGCGATCGCCTTGTCGTAGGCGTCTTCGACAGAGTTGCTGACCGCAATGCCGCACGGGTTGTTGTGCTTGAGGATCGCGCAGCAGGGCAGTTCGAATTCCTCGATCAGGCGGCGGCCACTGTCGAGGTCGAGCAAGTTGTTGTAGGAGAGGTCCTTGCCCTGCTCCTGACCGACCATCGCCAGCAGGTCGGTGCGCGAGCCGACCTCGGCGTAGTAGGCGGCGCGCTGATGCGGGTTCTCGCCGTAGGGCAGGTCGATCGCCTTCTCGTAGACACGCACGAACTGGTCGGGCACGTTGCCGGTGCGCTCGTTGAACCACTGGCTGATCGCGGCTTCGTACTGCGCCGTGTAGTTAAAGGCGTCGACGGCGAGCGATTCGCGGGTCTGCAAGCCGAGCATGCAGTCGTCCTCGCTGAGCTCCTCGATTACAGCGTCGTAACTCTCGGGGTTGACGACGATGCCGGTGAACTTCCAGTTCTTCGCGCTGGCACGCACCATCGTCGGTCCGCCGACGTCGATCTGTTCGAGGATCTCCTCGTCGGTCGCGCCGCGGCGGTTTGCGTACCGCTGAAACGGATAAAGATTGACAACGACGAGGTCGATCGGTGAGATGCCGTGCTCGTTGAGTTGGCTGACGTGGGCCGGATCGTCTCGCACGGCGAGCAGTCCCGCGTGGACGCTGGGGTGCAAGGTCTTGACGCGCCCGTCGAGGATCTCGGGCGAACCGGTGTAGTCGGAGATTCCGGTGACCTTGACGCCGTTGTCGGCAAGCTCCTTGGCGGTGCCGCCCGTCGAAACGATCTCGATGCCGAGCTCCTGCAGGCCTTTCGCGAAATCGACCAGGCCACGCTTGTCCGAAACACTGATCAGCGCCCGGCGGATACGTACCGCCCCAGGGTTGGTGACCTCGACCGCTCGGCCGTTGGCCTTTGGCGACGGGGACTGCGCTGATGGTGGCTGGGATTCGCTCACTGAATGGTACGCCTGGAATGGTACGCCTGGAATGGTACGCCTGGGATGGTACGTCCGAATGGTAGGCCTGAAGGCTTATATCTGAAGGCTTAAATTGTTGAACTCAGAGCGCGGGGCGCGGTGGGGTCAAGTAGCGGGCAGGATACGCGATATCGGCTAGCCACTACGAGATCCCGCGTTCAGTGGTCGGTGGAGCAGGCGCGGAGGCGGCCGCGGCCGTGGCGGTCGCGCGCTCCATAGCGATCTGCGCAATCACCTCGGGCAGCAGACGATGCTCAACCGCGTGAATCCGCGCCGCGAGCGAGTCGTGCGTGTCGCTCGCCTCGATCTCGACGATCTCCTGCGCGATCGGCGGTCCGGTGTCGATGCCTTCGTCGACGTAGTGAACCGTAACGCCGGTGTGGTCGTCGCCCGCGTCGAGTGCCTGCTGGATCGCGTTAAGGCCGGGAAACGCCGGCAGGAGCGACGGATGCACGTTGATGATCCGCCCGAAAAACGCGCCGATGAAGTTGGGGCTGAGCAGCTGCATGTAGCCGGCTAGGACGACAAGGTTGGCGTTGACGGCCTTGAGGTGGTCGACCATCGCGTCGTCCCGCGCTGCGCGCGACTCGTAGTCGGTCTTTGCGAACGTCGCGGTTGGAATGCCGACGGCCGCGGCGCGGTCGAGGGCCTTCGCCTCCGGCTTGTCCGAAACGACGCTGACGATCTCGACGCCGTAGCGACCATGCACGCTGTCGATGATCGCCTGCAGGTTCGACCCTTCGCCGGAGGCGAGGATCGCGACACGGAGGATTGTCGGTTGCGCGCCGGGACTGCTGTCGCTGGTGATTCTCACGGGGAAGAAGCTAGAAGACCCGCACCGGCGGAATGGCCCCACGCAGATCGGACCTCGACGCCCCGCCGGGGAGACCCCGCGCCGGGAGATGCCCGCACCGCCTACCGTCCCCGCGATTCCACACCGTGAAACAAAGCCGCTCCCCAAGCCGCTCCCACCGTGAAACAAAGCCGCTCCCCAAGCCGCTCCGAAGGTCGGACCTAAGGAGCGGCTTGGGGAGCGGCTTGAGATGCGAAACAGGCGCGGTAGTTGTGGGGTTGTGCCAAAAGCGTTACGAGAGCGTGAAAACTGGTGGAATCGGTGATTGAGTTGAGCTCCGGTCGTGTAGTACAGAGGCATGCCGAGTCCGAACACGGTCAAGCAATATCTGCCGCGATCGACGTTCCACGCGTACAACCGCGGAGTAAATGGCGAGCGGATCTTCGTGGACGACCATGACCGGAACCTGTTTCTCGATTCGTTCGCTTGTCGCGTCAATCGGATCGACGCACGGATCGTCGCGTATTGCCTGATGGGAAACCACTTTCACCTGATCCTGAGTCAGACGTCATCGGATGCGATCGCGCGCCTGATGCACAGTGCTTTGACGTCGTACGTCCGGAGATTCAACGCTCGACACGATCGGTACGGAACACTTTTTCAGGGCCGGTTCAAGGCCGCCCGGATTGACGACGCGAACTATCTCCGCACCGCCATCGCTTACGTGCATCTGAATCCTCTCGATCTTCGGCACGTGAACCGGTTTGAGGACTACGAATTCTCGTCGCATCGCCTCTTCGCGGGAGGGCGATCATCCGATTGGTTTGATCCTGATCTCCCCTGCGAGATATTTGGATCCGTCGAGGGGTATGTCCGACACATGCGATTCGCCGAACGAAAGCGAAAGCAAATCAGTCGGGAGATCAGCGCGATGTGGAGCCCGGCCTCGGCTTCCCGCGGCTAGGTCGCGCGAGGGCGCACATTAAGCCCCGATGAACAACCGGCGCATTCCCGACCGACCCCGGTTAGCTTGCGCCGAATGGTCTCGTCCACCATTCAACAGGCCGAGCACTCGAATCCAGCCCAGTCCCGCAACGCCGCCGTCGACGGCATCCGTGGCCTCGCGGCGGTCGCGATCCTGGCCTTTCACGTCTGGCTGTTCAGCGAAGCGCACTCGACGCTCGTGCGCGAGAGCGCGGCTGACACTGTCTTCGCTTCTCTTCGGCTGGGCCTGTACATGTTCTTCGCTCTCTCCGCCTTCCTGCTGGTGCGCCCGTTTCTGCGGGCGGCGCTTGCCGGCACCGGCATCCCGGCAATCGGACCGTTCGTCCTTCACCGGATCGCCCGCATCGCTCCCGGCTACTACGTGTCGCTGGCCGGTGCAGTCGCACTGCTGTGGCTGGCGGCAGACGGCGGGGGGGCACACATGCCCAAGGCAGAGGACGGCTGGTTGTTTCTGGTCTTTGCGCAGAATCTCCAGCCTGAAACGTTGATGAAGCTCAACCCCTCGACCTGGTCGCTACCGATCGAACTCGGGTTCTATCTGCTTGTACCGCTGATCGGCGCGGCAGTGATCGCGGCGGCGCGCGGCGGCGGCGGTCCGAAAGCGCGAGGCCGAAGCTCGCGCGCGCCTCAACTCGCGGTCGCGGCGACGGTCGCGGTCGCGGCCACGATGATCGCCCTCGGTCTGTGGTGGAACGCGCAGACGATCGGTGCCGAAGCGGTCACGCGGATTTCGCTGGTCGCGATGCTGCCGTACTTCGCCTGCGGAATCCTCGCCGCGCTGCTGATCGAAAGCCTTGCCCGGCACGACCTGACAACTGGTCGGCTTTGCGTCCTCGCACCCGGCTTGGCGATCTCAGGCGTCGCGCTTCTAGTCGCGGGCATCGCGTTCTACGAGCGCGCTCCGCACTCTTACAGCTCCGAGATCGTCCGCGATCTGCCGGCCGCAGCAGCATTCTCATGCCTGATCGCAGCCGTTACGCTGGCGCCGACCTCGCGCGTGAATCGCGTCCTCGCGTCTCGACCGCTGGTCGCGCTCGGGTCGGTCTCGTACGGCGTCTACCTGTGGCACATCCCGCTGATTCTCTGGGCGCGCTCGTATGGGCTGCTGCCCGACAGCACGCTTGGTGCGACGCTTCTAGTGTTCGCAGCAACCCTGCCGATTGCTGCGCTCAGCTGGCTGGCGGTTGAGAAACCGTCGATCGCTTGGGCACGCAGGGCGGCGAGTCGCGATAAGGCTGGTCGTGAACTACGTCGCGGCAGGCTGAGCGACCGCGAGTTCTTCGAGCGCGAACTTCCCTTGTGCCCGGTGCGTGTTGGCGAGCGGGTAGTCGCCGGTGAAGCAGGCGTCGCAGTGGTCGCCGCGTTCGCCGCGGATGGCTTCGTAGACGCCCTCGAGCGAGATGTAGGCCAGCGAGTCGGCGCCGAGCTCGGTGGCGATCTCTTCGATCGTGCGTCCGTGGGCGATCATCTGCTCATGCGTCGACATGTCGATCCCGTAGTGGCAGGTGTGGCGGATCGGCGGCGCGCTGATACGCAGGTGCACCTCCGCCGCGCCGGCGCCGCGCAGCATGCCGATGATCTGGCGCGTCGTGTTGCCGCGCACGATCGAGTCGTCGACGACGATCAGGCGCTGGCCCTCGACGATCTCCGGCAGCGGCGTGAACTTCATCCGCAGGCCGAGCTTGCGTAGCTCCTGCCCGGGCTGGATGAACGTGCGCTGCACGTAACGGTTCTTGATCAGGCCGTCGTCCATCGGGATCCCGCTCGCGCGCGACACACCCTTGGCGGCAGGGTTGCCACTGTCGGGGACGGCGACGACGAGATCGGCCTCGACCGGGGCTTCACGCCAGAGGATCTCGCCCATCCGTCCGCGGGACTGCTGCACGAGCTGTCCTTCGAGCTTGGTGTCGGGGCGGGCGAAGTAGATGTGTTCGAAGACGCAGAAGGCACGGCGCTCGCCGGGCACGACCATCTGGGTCTCGATACCGCCTTCGGTCAGGGCGATCAGTTCGCCGGGCTCGACTTCGCGCAGGAACTCGGCGCCGATGATGTCGAAGGCGCTCGACTCGCTGGCGAAGCAGTAGCGCTCACCGAGCTTGCCCAGCGCGAGCGGACGCAGTCCGGCCGGGTCGCGGAAGGCGACGACCATCTCCTTGTTGGCGATCACCGTCGAGAACGCGCCCTTGAGCCGGGGCAGAACGGCGGCGACGGCGTCTTGCAAAGTCTCTTCTGGCGAGTTGGAGACCATCGCGGCGATGATCTCGGAGTCGCTGGTCGAGCGGAAGTTGACGCCCTGGTCACGCAGCTCGGCGTGCAGTTCGACGGCATTGATCAGGTTGCCGTTGTGCGCCAGCGCGATCATGTGCTTGTCGGCGCGGTAGATCGGTTGGGTGTTCTCCCAGCCCGACGACCCGGTCGTCGAGTAGCGCACGTGGCCGACCGCCATGTTGCCCGTCAGGCCGCTGAGCTTCTCTTCGTTGAAGACCTGGGAGACGAGGCCGGTGTCGCGCAACGTGATGATGTGCGTGCCGTCGCTGGCGGCGATGCCGGCGGACTCTTGGCCGCGGTGCTGAAGCGCGTAGAGCGCGAAGTAGGTGAGACGGGAAACGTCGAGCTCGGGCGCGTAAATACCGAAGACGCCACACTCGTCGCGCGGGCCGTCGCGATCTTCGAACCGATCGTCGGCTCGGTGGACCGGCGCGGGCGATACCGGGGTCTCGAGCGCCTGCGTTGAGGTTGCGGCAGATGCGGCAGTCGCGGCTGCGACTGCGGAATGCCCGGATACTCCGGTCTTCCGCTGCAAGTGGGTCAAGAAGAAACTCGCTCCGCCAGCGCGCTTCCGTGCACGCGCTGAATGTTGAGGACGTTCAACGAGATCGCTTCCAGAGTACCAGTGGTCGAGGAGATCTCCAAACGGCCACCACCAGTGGTGCCGAGGGCCAAAAAGCCGATTCCTCTGGCCTTACTCGATAGTTCTAATAGCGCCTCGCGGCTGCCAGCGATGACGATTCCGCCTGGTCCTTCGCCAAACAGAGCGGTTTCGACGGTATCGACAGATTGCTCGCCCTCCGAGCCCGCCGCGCCGCGGCTGATCCGCTCGACCAACGGTCCAACATCGATCTGCGCTCCCACGCCACCGAGCGTGCACTCGGCTAGCGCGACTGCGACACCGCCTTCCGACGCGTCGCGAGCTACCCGAATCACACCCGCTCGTACGGCGTCGCGAACGATCCGCAGCGCCTCGGCGTGCCTGGCTAGGTCGAGATCGGGCAGACGCGTAGGCAGCAACTCGCCACGCAGCTTCGCCAGCTCGCTCGCCGGCAGCGAGGGCTCGAACGGGCCGATCAAGGCGACGCTCATGCCTGCCTCGAGAAAGGTGTTGCCGGCGATCACCGTCGGATCGGGGATCGAGCCGACCATGCCGACCACCGGCGTCGGGTAGATCGGACCGTCGCCACTCTGGTTGTAGAGCGAGACGTTGCCACCGACGACCGGCACGTTTAACGCGCGCAGACAATCGGCCATTCCGGTAACGGCGCGGTCGAGCTGCCAGGCGATGTTCGGCTTCTCGGGATTGCCGAAGTTCAGACAGTTGGTCAGCCCCAACGGCTCCGCGCCGACGCAGGCGAGATTGGCGGCGCACTCGAGCACGACGCCGATCGTGCCGCGGTAGGGGTCGGCGGCGACGCGGCGGCCGGATCCATCAATCGATACCGCGATCGTCGGGCCATCACGGTCGCCGGCGGCTGCGGCGCCATCGGCACGGTTGGCACCGAGGCGCAGCACGGCGGCCTCAGCCTGCTCGGGCCGCTTGACCGTGCGCGAGCCGACGATCGAGTCGTACTGCTCGAAATAGGAGCGCCGCGAGGCGATGTTGTCGCTGCCGATCAATGACTCGAGCAACTCCGTCGCGCTCTCTCCACCAGCCAGCCGCGCGCGCGGGGCGGGGTAGATCTGCTCGGTCGGTTCTTCGGGCTGAAGCGTGTAGAGCGGACAGTCATCGACCAGGGCCGGCACCGGCATGTCGCCGACTAGCTCGCCGTCGGCGTAGATCCGCATGTGGCGGGTGTCTGTGACGCTGCCGATCACCGCGTGGTGCAGATCCCACTTGTCGCATACTGCAAGCACCGCGTCGAGGTTGTCGGGAGTGGCGACGCAGAGCATGCGCTCCTGCGATTCACTGACCATGATCTCGAACGGCTCCATGCCCGGTTCGCGCAGCGGAACGAGGTCGACGTCGATGTCGAGGCCGACCTCGCCCTTCGAGGCCATCTCTGATGAAGCACTGGTCAGACCGGCGGCGCCGAGGTCTTGCAGCGACGCGAGTAAGTCGGCGTCGAGCAGTTCGAGACAGCACTCGACGAGTTTGGATTCTTCGAACGGATCTCCGACTTGGACGGTGGGTCGCTTGGAGTCGTCGTCATCACCGAGCTCAGCGGATGCAAGCACCGACGCGCCGCCGATGCCGTCGCGCCCGGTTGAGGCGCCGAACAGCACGAGGTGGTTGCCGACGCCGGCGGCAGCGCTCTTGATCAGCTTCTCGGCTGGGGCGAGGCCCAATGCCATCGCGTTGACGAGGCAGTTTTGCTCGTAGGGCGCCTCAAAGTACATCTCTCCGCCGATCGTCGCGACACCGATCGAGTTGCCGTAGTGGCCGATCCCCGCGACTGCGCGGGCGGCGAGGAAGCGTGAGCGTGGCGAGTCAAGTTCGCCGAAGCGCAGCGAGTCGAGGATCGCGATCGGCCGGGCTCCGACGGCGAAGATGTCGCGCAGAATTCCGCCGACACCGGTCGCGGCGCCTTGGAACGGCTCTACCGCGGAAGGGTGGTTGTGCGACTCGACTTTGAAGGCGATCGCCAGACCGTCACCGACGGTGACTGCGCCGGCGTTCTCGCCGGGCCCCATCAGCAGCGCTGGACCTTCTGTCGGCAGCTTGCCGAGCAGTTTCTTCGAGTGTTTGTACGAACAGTGCTCGGACCACATCAGCGAGAACATCGCGAGCTCCGTTGCGTTGGGCTCACGGCCGAGCTTCTCGCAGATCAGATCAAACTCGGCGTCGGTTAGACCGAGCGCGCGGTGGGGGGCTTCAGCGGTTGCGCCGTTCATGTCGAGTCTCCGCCGCCGACCGCCATCGGCGCCGCACTCGCCAGCGAACTAAAAAGCTGCAGAGCGTCATCCGAGCCAGTTAGCGGATCGACCGCGTGCTCGGGGTGGGGCATCAGCCCAAAGACGTTGCGGTCCGCGTTGCAGACACCGGCGATGTCGTTTACCGATCCGTTGAAGTTGTAGCCCTCGGCGTAACGCAGGATCACCTGGTCGGCGGCTTCGAGTTCGGCGAGCATCTCCGGCGGCGCGAAGTAGCGGCCTGTCGTGTGTTTAGCGGGAATCGAGAGAATCTCGCCGGGCGTGCATTCGTGCGTGAACGGCGTCTCGGTGTTCTCGACTCGGACGTCGACTTGCCGACAGGTGAACTTCAGCTCCTTATTGGGAAGCAGCGCCCCAGGCAGCAGGCCGGCCTCGGTCAGCACCTGAAACCCGTTGCAGATGCCGAGTACGAGTCCGCCGGAACGGGCGTGATCGGCGACGGCCTCCATGATCGGCGCAAATCGCACGATCGCGCCGACGCGCAGGTAGTCGCCGTAAGAAAAACCGCCCGGCAGTACGACGACGTCGACCCCGTTGAGATCGGTGTTCTTATGCCACAGCAGTTCGGCGCTGCCGACGCGCGAAGCCGCGAGCTGAGTGTCGACCTCGTCGCAAGAACCAGGGAACTGAACGATGCCGAAGCGCGTCGCCGCCACGCGTTAGCCCTCGGTACCGGCGGCGCTGGCCGTGACATCGCTGGCCGTGACATCGCCGGCCGTGACATCGCTGGCCGACCGGGCCGATTCGATCCGAATCTCGTAGTCCTCGATCAGCGGATTCGAAAGCAGCTGCTGGCACATCTGGTCAAGCTGCGAGGGATCGTCGACTTCAAGCTCGACCAGCCGACCGACGTGAACGTGCGCCACGCCGCTGAAACCGAGCGCCGGAAGGGCGCTCTCTACGGCTTGGCCCTGCGGGTCAAGGATTCCAGCCTTCGGGCGGATCAGAACTTGTGCTTTTACCGGCCCGTTGACCGGCCCGTTACCTGGCGCGTTAGACGGTGATGACATCGATGCGGCTCCAAATCGCTTGCGGATATGCAGCGTATCGAGCGTGGGTGCGGCGGTTTTCGTGCCGTCGGACGCCGATGGCCGTTGGTCGGCACGGTCGCATACTGGTGCGTTCCGCCCGCTCGCCGACCAGCCGGCCGGGAACGTGTGATCGCCGTTGGCGAGCGTGGAAGGTGCAGGTGTGTCGCACCGCTGGTGCGTTCGTCGTCAGAGTGTCCCTACGTCTCAGTAACTTCATCGGGTCTGCCTGTAACGTCGGCGGCTGCCTTGAATCCCAGGCGTTTGACGCCGACTGGACCGATTTCCGGCCTCAGATGGGATGATGTTGCGCTTGAGGACCGAGATTTGAAGAAAACCGACGAAACACTGCTCGACGCGACGCGATCGGATCACCCGGCGGTCGAGCGTCGTCACCACGAAACCCCGGATCGCAAGATTGGGCCGCTGCGCGTCTGTCCGGAGTGCTCGCTGGCCTGGGAGGTCGATGCTCAGTGGTGTCCCGGGTGCGGCACGCGGTTTTCGGATCGGCCCGCCGCCGCGGCGGCTGAACCGTCGCGACAGTCGGCCCGCACATCACGTGCCGCTGGATCGACCACCGCGACCGCCACCACCGCAACTGCCACCACCGCAACTGCCGCCACCGCAACTGCCACCACCGCAACCGGTCGTGCCGAGCAGTGGCACCAAGATCGCCGTGTCCGAGTTGTTCTGGCCGCGACTCTCCCGATCGTGGCCGCAGCGTTTCTGTTGGGCATGTTGGTGCGCCCGTCGGATTCTGCGGTCAACGATCGCATCGCCGAGGCCGTGGCGCAGCAACGCAGCTACGACCAGGCACAGGCATCCCGCCGGCTTGAGGCACAAAAAGCGAGACTCGACGCCTCGGCCGATCGCCGTGTGGCACGTGCGCGCTCCGACGCGTTCGCCAACGGAAAGGTGGCCGGCGGCGCTGCCGCTGAGCGGGCCGCCGATAGGCAGCAGCAAGCCTCCGGCGACGATCAGCAGCGAGGCGGCGGCAAGAAGAATCAGCAGCGAGGCGGCGGCAAGAAGAACAAGTGCTGGATCTTCGACTGCTGACTACGGCCGGTCGCTGCCGTTTTGAGCGTGCCTAAGCGGGGCGCGCGTCGACTCGTTCGAGCCACGCGCTGAAGGGCTCGCCAGTTAGTCGTTCGTATACCTCGACGTAACGCTCCTGCGTCTGCGAGACGATGTGGCTTGGCACTTCCGGGGCCGGCGGTGTTTTGTCCCAGCCGGTGCTGCGCGCCCAGTCGCGGACGAACTGCTTGTCGAAAGACCCTTGAGGGCGCCCCGGTTCGTAGGCGTCAGCTGGCCAGTATCGCGATGAATCGGGCGTGAGAACTTCGTCGCCGAGCGTGATCGCACCGCTCTCAGGGTCGACACCGAACTCGAACTTGGTGTCGGCGAGGATGATTCCCTTGGCCAGAGCGTGCGCCCGCGCGTGCTCGTAGATCGTGACCGAGAGCCGCTCAAGTTCGGCGTAGATCTCGGCACCGCCGACCAGTTCTGCCCCCGTGGCGGCGTCGACGTTTTCGTCATGGTCGCCGATCGCTGCTTTCGTCGCCGGCGTGAAAATGGGGGCCGGAAGCTCGGCTGACTCAGTCAGCCCGGCCGGCAGGTCGATTCCGCAGATCTGACCGGTTGCTTCGTAATCAGTCCATCCAGAGCCCGCCAGATACCCGCGAACGACGCATTCCAACGGGAACATTTCAAGACGCTTGATCTTCAGCGCCCGGCCCCGAAGCTTCGCCGGGACGTCATCGGTTGCCGAAATTAGATGATTCGACACGATCTCGGCGAGCTGCTCGAACCAGAAAACGGAGGTCGCGGTTAGGACCTGGCCTTTGCCCGGAATTAGGTTGGGATGGACCGCGTCGTAAGTCGATATGCGATCGGAGGCAACCATCAGCAGCGATCCATCCGGCAACTCGTATGTGTCACGTACTTTGCCGGAGTTGAGCAGCGGAAGGGAGCTGACGTAGTCGGTCATCGGGACGGATGCTACCCCGGCAATCGACGATCACCGCCGCCCGCAGCGTGCATCCAGTGCGGCTGCGAACCAAAGCGGACTCGCAGCCTTTGGCTTCGCACGAGCAGTTGACTATCCCCGCTCATGGCTACGGTCATGGGCGATGCCGCTAACCACGCCGAGATCTGCCGTCGATGACGAGGCCGATCGACTGGCTCGCCCGCCACTCTGGCGCGCGGCCTTGATCCCGCTGGCCGCTGCGATCGCCCTGACGGCGGTCCTCTGGCCGCACTTTGATGAGGTCTTCGAGACGACCGAGTTGCTGTCGGTGAAAGCCGCAGCCGGATTGATCGGGCTGCATCTGTTGGCGCTCGTGTTGCGCGCCGAGGCGTGGGGTCTCTGCTTGGATGCGGCCGACGCGCCGGTCGATCGCAAGTTGCTGCACAGCTCCAGCGCGTTGCGGTTTCTCGCCGACACAGTGGTGCCGACGTACGTCGGCGCCTGGGTCCGAATCGCTCTACTACGCAGGTTCGCCGGCAAACCGCCGGCCGCGCCGACGATCGGACAGATGTTCACCGCCGACGGTCTACTGCTGCTGGTCGAAGGAGTGATCACGCTCGGTCTGATCGCGGCCGCGGTCTTCTTTACGTCGATTGAGCTCTGGGTGATCATCACGTTCGTGGGAATCGTCGCCACTGCCGGTGTGCTCGTGTTGTACCTCTACCGACGGTTTCGCGATCGCGAGTTCGTCAAAACGATCGAGGTGCTTCGCTCGCCGCGGCAGCGCGCTCAGTTGACCGCGCTGTTGATTGTCGTGCTGACCGTGCAGCCGATCCGCTTTTACATCGCATTCAATGCGCTCGGTCTCGATCCATCGGCAGCCGATGCGCTGATCGCATTCATGCTGACATCGCTTTACGGCGCGCTGCCGATCGGCCCAGGGCCATCCGTGGTCGCCGCTACCGCGACGCTGTTCAGTGGGGCGGCGATCGGCGTGATCGGTTCGGCCGGGTTGGTGTTGGTCGCGACCGCGGTGGTCTCGGCGGCGCTCTACTCGCTGTGGGGCGGGTCGGTGTTGCTGCGGATGTCTTACGCGTCAGCAGACCCGGCGCTCGACCCTGCGCTTGACCCTGCGCTCGACCCTGCGCTTGACGGCGTCGAAAGTGGTTCGGTCTCCGCCTCCACCCGCGAGTGAGCCAGGCGCGACCGGCCGTCGATGCCAGTCGCGCTGTCGCGACCCAACCAGTCCATCGTCGTGTTGAAAATGTCCGCCGTGCGTGCCGGGCCGTCGGCCAGGGGTGCGCTGACAGCGAGCGGAACGTGCATGTGTTGGGCGTGCAGCGCACCGTGGCTGCTGAGGTGCTCCGGGTTCTCGAAGCGATCACGCAGGTCGAAGCCGGGCGCCGCCGACACAACGATGTCGCCGCAACGCGTCGAGCGGAATATCTGCAGGGTCTGCAAAAGCCCGTCTGGGTGCCCGCTGTCGAAGGTCAGTCGCAGGGCGTCGTCAGTACTCATCTCGCTCGGCAGTGCTGCAAACCCGAACGGATCGTTCGCACCGTCGACGCGGTACTCGATCTGGCCGTTACGTTCGCGCAGCCCGGCGCGACCGCGAGCACTCTCGACCAACACTGCGCCGTCGTTCATACGTGTCGCGACCAGGTCGATCGCTGGCTCGGCGAGCAACCGTTCGATCATGCGCGGCCGCTGCGACTCGATCTGGTCGCGTCGAACCTGACGAGCATTCCAGCCACCGATCCCGCGTAGGTACACGTGCGCCATCGCGTTGCCGCTGACGCAGACGACGGCTTCCGCGTCTGGTCGCCAGGCCTTGAGCGAGTGGTAGGCGACGCGCATCCCGAAATCACGCTCGAGCCGGACCGGCAGGTCGAAATGCTGATCGACCACGCAGTGCCCGTGATCCGAGCAGATAATCAGCAGCGTCTCGTCGTAACGACCCAGTCGCTGCAGCTTGCGAGCGGCCGCGCCGATCGTGCGGTCGACTCGGCGGTAGGCCTCGAATGCTTCGTCTGAGAACGGCGAGATGTAATGACTGTTCCAGTCAATTCCCGGCATCACGACGAAACGGACCTCGGCCCTGTCGTCGAGTGACGCGATCAATGTCTCACGCGCCGCCTCGTCTGCGCTGACGTAGTCGTGCCGATAATGAGCCTTAAGCCAGAGACGGTTCTTACGGCCGGTGTCGAGATTGCGATCGTGGCCGAGTCCGCGGGTGATCGCGCCGTAGATGTTGGCCGAGTAGTCGGTCAGTTCGAACAGCGTCGGCGCGTCGGCGGCGATGTCGTGGTCGACGAAGATCGACTCGGGGCCGTTGTAGCTACGCAGACACCACGGACCCAGCGGTAGGCCGCGGCGCCACGCGGTTCGCTCGAACCAGCGATAGCCGGGCACGTTCGCCGTGCCAGCGAATCGTCCGGTCAGCATCGGCAGGTGGGCGGGGATCGTGGTGCTGGTAAATGTGCTGGTTGCTCGCCGGTATCCACCGCGTGCCACGACGTGCCTGGCGATCTCCGGCAACTCGCCGGCATCAAGCATCTGTTCGAGTACGTCGGCGCGGGCGCCGTCGGCGAGCAAGATGACTGCCGCACGCCTCGCGGCGCGGGCTGAACTGTTTCCCCGAGACATCAAGACGGATGCTAACCGGAATGCCCACAATTCACGGTGACAAACGGTCGATCTAGTCCTAAGCTGTGGTGGCCGCCGGCAAGGAGTCGGTGGGGGACACGAAGTAACTCACGGAGGACACCCTTGAAGTCTCGGTACTCAGAACGAGGCATGCTCGCCATGCCGGTAATAGTCGCGGTGCTCGCTATCGCGTTCATCCTGATCTTTACGGATTCGCGACTGCTGTAAGCCACCTGGCAGTCGGTCATCATGACCGCATGCCAGAGCGCAATCCGAATCTCGGCACGGCAGCTGCACGCAAGCATCTGCGCGCCGCTGATCCGGTTCTCAAAGGCATCATCGATTCGATCCCGCCCCAGCAGCTTGGCGCTGCGCGAGACGGCAGGCCGGACGATCACTACGGCGCCCTGTTGCGCGCGATCGTCGGGCAGCAGCTCTCGGTAAAGGCGGCGCGGACGATCTTTTCAAGATTGACCGACCGCTTCGGTGGCAAGACACCGACCCCGCAGCAGATCCTCGACGACGATCCCGAGGAACTGCGCTCAGTAGGCCTGTCGCGCGCGAAGGCCGGATATTTGCGCTCGCTCGCCGAACACGTCGTCTCAGGCGAGCTCGAACTGGAGCGACTCGACGAGCTTGACGACGAAACAGTGATCGCCGAGCTGGTCGCTGTAAAAGGACTCGGCGAGTGGACTGCTCAGATGTTCCTGATGTTCCATCTCGAACGCCCGGATGTCCTCTCGACTGGTGACCTTGGGATTAGGAACGCGGTGAAGTTGGCCTACGGACTGACGGAAAGACCGGATCCGACAACGCTCACTCAACTCGCCGAATCCTGGCGGCCGTACCGCACGCTGGCGTGTCTTTACCTTTGGGCGTCGCTGGACAACGCGCCCGTTAGCGATACCGGTGACGGCGCCTAGCCGTAATAGATTCCGAGCGCCACGGCGACGAGCAGGAACAAAACTCCGATCGCGATCCATGCTCCGCGGGTGACGCGCGGCGGGTCGCCGCCGTCTGGCGCGCTGCCGGGCACCCAGTCTTTAATGAACCTGCCCATGCCTACAAACTAGCTATCGAGCCGCGCGACGATCTCGCGGGCGTGCTTGGTGTAGGCGGATGGATCAAAGATCGCGTCGATGTCGAGCTGGATGCCGAGTTCCTTGGCATCGGCGGCGAGCAGATCGCGGAAGTGCGTGCCGGTGTCCCAGGCCTGTTGCGCGTTGCGCTGGGTGATCCGGTAGGCCTCATCGCGGGTCATGCCGGTGTCGACCAGCGCGAGCAGTGCGCGTTGACTGAACAATGCGCCGTGGGTGACCTCGAGGTTGGAGAGCATGCGTTCGGTGTGCACCGTCATGCCGGTGACGACCTTGGTGGCCAACGACTGCATGTAGTCGAGCAGAATTGTCGAGTCGGGCAGAATCACGCGCTCGGCACCGCTGTGACTGATGTCGCGCTCGTGCCAGAGAGCGACATTTTCGACGGCGGCCTGGGCGTTGCCGCGCAGCACGCGGGCGAGACCGGTGATCCGCTCGCAGATGATCGGGTTGCGCTTGTGTGGCATTGCGCTCGAACCCTTCTGTTGCCCGGAGGCGAAGGGTTCCTCGACCTCGCGTACTTCAGTCTTTTGCAGCGCGCGAATCTCTGTGGCGAAGCGTTCGAGGCCGGCACCGGCGAGCGAGATCGCAGTCAGCAGTTCGGCGTGACGGTCACGCGCTACGACCTGCGTCGAGACCGGCTCGCGATCGAGTCCGAGCCGTTTGAGCACGGCGTCCTCGATCTCCGGTCCGTTCGCGCTGTAAGTGCCGACCGCGCCGCTTAGTGCGCCGACCGATGCCTGGGCGAAGGCGCGCTCAAGACGGTCGACGTTGCGCCGCGCTTCGAATGCAAAGCCGGCGAGCTTGACACCGAAGGTCGTCGGCTCGGCGTGAACGCCGTGTGTGCGACCCGGGCAGAGTGCGTCTTCGAATTCGCGTGCGCGTTGAGCCAGCGCCGCGGCGTACTCACGCGCTCCTGCCAAAACGACTTCGCCGGCTTTCTTGATCTGTACGCCGAGTGCTGTGTCGAGCACATCGCTGCTGGTCAGGCCGTAGTGGATCCAGCGTCCGGCCTCGCCGACCGGCTCGCTGATGACGTCGATGAATGCCGCGACATCGTGGTTCGTGATCTTCTCACGCTCTTTGACTGCGTTGACGGTGAACTTTGCACGGTCCTTGATCGCTGTCAGGTCGGCGGCAGGGATCACGTCGGCTTCGAACAGCGCGTCGCAGACGGCGAGCTCGACGTCGAGCCAGCTGTCGAACTTTGCCTGTTCGCTCCAGACCGCGCCGATGGCGTCGCGTGTGTAACGGTCGATCACGCCGTGATCCTATTCGGCGCCGTCGGTGGCACCGGGCTCGGCAGCTCGCGCCGCAAGATGGGGATCAGACCCAGGGATCAGACCCAGGGTCAGACTCAGAGGATCAGGCCCAGAGGATTCGCGCCGCGAGGATCGCGGCATTACGCGCTCCGTTGACCGCAACGCAGGCGACCGGAACCCCCGGCGGCGCCTGGGCAATCGACAGCAGTGCGTCGAGTCCGCCACTGACGGCATCTTCGGCACGGATCGGCACGCCGATCACCGGAAGGTCGGTGTGTGAGGCGACGAGACCAGGCAGTGCGGCCGCCATTCCCGCTCCGGCGATGACGACCTTGATCCCGCGCGTCCGCGCGCCGTGTGCGTACTCGCGAACCTGTTCCGGATCGCGGTGGGCGCTGACAATCGTCACCTCGTGCGAGATTCCCCGTTCTTTCAGTTCGGTAATCGCGGAAGACATCACGTCCATGTCGCTCTGCGACCCCATCATCACCCCGACCAGCGGGCCGGGTTCGAGGTCGATGCCACTGAGGTCGGTTTCGGTAGCGGGCGTCAGCGACGCCTGTTCACTCGTCGTTTGCAGTTCGTCCTCCGCATCAGTCGTAGAATGGGGGCGCGAACTGCGCACCCGCGCGCGGCCGGGCCGCACGTCCCTAGTCTGCCTGAAAACTCGCCGGCGCGCTCGCATCGCTATCCACGGTAGTTCGGCCCGACGGGGATTCGTTCCTGCAGGGACGCGCGGGTTTGGACTTAGGTGCTTGGGGCTAGATGCCAGCGGCGATGTCGCTGCGCGACTGCCGGCCAGGAAAACTGATCAGCTCTGCTGCGGCGTAGGCTGCCGCGCGCGCGTCGGCGACGCTCGGTCCGAGCGCGGTGACGTTGAGTACTCGACCTCCGTTGGTGACGATCTGTCCTTCCGGATTACGCGTCGTGCCCGCGTGGGTTACTTCGACACCGTCGGGGACGTCGTCGAGACCGCTGATCACGTCGCCCTTGCTCGAGCTCTCCGGATACCCGGCCGATGCGAGCGTGATCGTCACCGAGGCACGCTCGCTGCGTTTGAGTTCGGTGCCCGACAAACCACCAGGTTTACTGGCGGCAACCATTAGGTCGGCGAGGTTGCTCTCCAGCCGGGGCAGCATCGCCTGCGTCTCTGGATCGCCGAAACGTGTGTTGTACTCGAGCACCTTGATTCCGCGCTCGGTAAGCATCAGGCCGGCGTAGAGCACCCCGTGAAAGGGCGTGCCACGTCGTTTCATCTCGTCGACGATCGGCTGGTGTACCTGCGCCGAGATCGCGGCGATGTCTTGGGGTGGCACCTCCGGCACCGGCGAAAACGCGCCCATGCCGCCGGTGTTGGGGCCTTCGTCGTTGTCGAAGATCCGCTTGTAGTCGCGCGCCGGGGTGAGCGAGTAGGCGCGTTCGCCGTCGCAGAGCGCGATCAGCGACACCTCTTTGCCGTCGAGGAACTCTTCGAGGATCACGTCGGTCTCGCCGAAACGCTGCTCGACGAAGTACTCCTCAATCGCCGCACGCGCGGCCTTCTCGTCGGGACAGATGATCACGCCTTTGCCCGCAGCCAGGCCATCGCTTTTGAAAACAGCCGGATATGACGCGCACGCTGCCTGAGCGAGCGCCTCTTCCTTCGAGCGCAGCACAGAGTGCGCGGCGGTGGGCACGCGCGCGGCCTTCATGATCTCCTTGCTGAAGATTTTCGAGCCCTCGAGCTCGGCGGCCGCAGCCGAAGGTCCGAACGCGGTTATGCCTTCGGCGGCACAGGCGTCGACGAGTCCGGCGACAAGCGGGACTTCCGGTCCGACAGCCACCAAGTCGACGGCCTGGTCCTTGGCCAGTGCGACGATTGCTTCAACATCGCCGTCGGAGACGTCGGCGAAGCAGATTGCGTCGCGTTCGATGCCCGGGTTGCCCGGGGCGCAGAGAACCTCGATCTCGCCCCCGCCGTCCCATGTCCGGCGCAGAGCGCGCACGATCGCGTGCTCGCGTCCTCCGGAACCGACGACCAGGACCTTCATCTACGCGTGCCTTCAGACCCTCGAACAGTCGATCGGGCTAGAAGGATTCGATCAGTTTGTCGACGGTGATCGCCGGGACGATCTCGTAGCTTGCCGTACCGCGTGAGCCGAGTTCGATCGCCGCGTGTGCGATTGCCTGCTCGTTGGGAGCTTCGACGATCGTGATGAAATGGTGTGGTCCGAGTGACGCGTACTGGTGGAGAACCTCGATGCCTAGGGCCTTGACCTCCTCATTGACTTCGAGGATCCGCTGAGGGTTCTCCTTGATTGTGCGCACACCCTCCGTGGTGAGCTTGCTGAACATGATGTAAGTCGGCATCGCGGTCCTCCGATTCGATTTCGCTGTCGGACAAAAGTGGTTAGGCAAAAGTATCGCGCTCGCGGATCCATCGGTGAAGGCTCCCCGGCAGGCAGGTTGCATAGCGATCGGCCGCGGCTACAACCGCGACCTTTTGGGTATCGGGTTGTTAAAGCCATCGGTAAGCACAACCACGGCATCCAGCCCGCGATAGACAGGAAAGGCATTCCCCCATGTCCACAAGTCACTCACCGATCCGCACTCGCCTGCGCAAACAGCGCGGGCGACTCCTTCTTCTTGCCCTGGCCTCGGCGCTACTTGGTTTGTCTGCGATTGCAGCTGTGGCGAGTGCGCAGGTCGCGACCCCTCGACTTTCCGCCGGAGCCGCTAACACCTGTGCGATCTTCGCCACCGGCGCCGATTCCAACGGCGACAAGGTCTACTGCTGGGGCTCGAACGTGCGTAAGCAGCTCGGAATCGGCCAGAACGACCTCAGTTACGCGCTCAATCCGATTCCGGTCAATGCGCTCAACGGAGTGCCGAAAGTTGTTTCGACCGGCTACGACTCGGCGTGCGCGATCGTGCACTTCGGTTCGGTTCGCTGCTGGGGAAACAACGAGAACGGCGCCCTGGGGGCGAAAAACAAGGGTGACAACGTGCCCAACAAGCAGGTCTCTGCGGCACTCGCGGGTAACTGGGCAGCACCGGGCAGCGTCGCTGTCGGCCAACGCCACATGTGTTTCCTCGATCTCGACCGCACCGTCAAGTGCCAGGGCCAAAACAGTTCCGGCCAACTGGGCAACGCAACCAATGCGGACTCGTCGACACCAGTCGTCGTCGCCGGGTTCGGAAATCCCGCTGTGCAGGTTGTCAGCGGCAACAACCACTCGTGCGCGCTGCTGACCAACGGCAACGTGCGCTGTTGGGGAGCCAACAATCAGGGCCAGCTCGGCACCGCAGTCGCGGCGACGCCCACGTCGAACGTGTCGATCAGCGTGCCTGACATGGCCAACGACATCACACAGATCGCCTCGGGCTACGACCACTCATGCGCGATTCGCACAAACGACAACGTTGTCTGCTGGGGCGCAAACTCCTACGGTCAGCTCGGCGACGGAAGCGTCACGCCGACCAAGGGAACCGAGACGACCGAAAGCCTCGGCGGTCGCGCCAAAGAGATCGCCACTGGCCAAGCACACACATGCGCGCTGCTGGTCAACGGCACTGTCCGCTGCTGGGGCGCAAACTCCTACGGTCAGCTCGGCAACGGCACGGCCGTCGGCAGCACCCGCCCGGTTAGCGTCGTTGGCCTACCTGCCGCAGTCGATTCGATCACTACGGGGGCGTACCACACCTGCGCCGTACTCGTCGACAAGACGCTGCGCTGCTGGGGCCGCAACGACAAAGGTCAGCTCGGCAACGGCACGCGTGACAATGCCAACCAGCCGAGTTCGCTCGCGCGTTTCGCCGGACCCAGCTACACCAAGGTCAAGGTCGAGAAGAGCGGCGGACGCTCAAACTTCGTCGCGCTGTTTATGGTCGTGCCGCCGGTTCCCGGCGACATCGCCGATCGTTGCATCGGGTCGACTATCTCCACCGTCAGCGTTACCCAGGATGGCGTGACCAAGCGCAAGGGCATCCGCGCCAAGTTGCGCGTCAGCGGCACCAAGTGCGTCGCCAGCCTGCGCGTCAACGGAATCAGCAACAGCGTCTCGGCCGCGTCGGTCTACGTCCGGTCGAGTTTCAAGGGCAACTCACGTCTGCCGGCCGCGAAGTTTTCGCAGACCTTCCCGTCGTTGTAGAAGCAGGATGTCGGCCCGGGGGCGGACAGATCACCCCGCCCTCGGTTGCCGACTGCGGCGGTGCCGCACGCCAGTCGTGTAATCGGCACAATGGGTCAGATGCGTTTTCCCGACAGCGACTCCGTTCGTGAGCTGATCGACTGGAAGCCACCGCTCGGCGTGATCTCCGTTTTCGTCGACACCAACCCCGCCGACCGTGACGAGGCGTGGCGGATCGAGTTGAAAGATGGGCTTGAGGCTGCGCGTAACGGTCATGACGAGGTTGCGTTTCGCGCGACCGTCGACCGGATCGCGGCGCACTTCCCGCCGAAGGGTTCGTCGCGCAACGGCCTTGATCGCTTCGCCATCGGGTTCGTCGAGGTCGCCCGCGATGGCGGGCGCGAGGAGTGGATCGGGTTTGACGGTCCATCGATAGAGACCGCCGTCAAGCACGACGAGTCGCCGCTCATCGCACCGGTTCTTGAGCTGATCGGAAAGCCGGTGACTGCCGGCATCGTCACACTCTCGACCGACTTCATTCAGATCTACGAGTGGCATCACGGAATGGCCAAGCCGCTCGAGACCACCGAGATCGAACTGCCCGACTGGTGGCGTGAACGCAAGTTTCCGGCCGTCGACGCGTCGCACGGCACGAGCGCTTCGTCCTCCGGCCGCGACCAGTACGAGGAGCGGCTCGATGAGCAACGCGCGCACTACTTGGCCGAGATTGGCGAGAAGGTACGGTCGATGCAGATCGAGAAGGGATGGCACTCGGTGTTCGTGATCGGCAGTGAGCCGTCGTATCGGGCGTTCGTCAAGCACCTCTCGACCGACACTCCGCAGCTAATCGATTCGCGCGTCTTGATCCGCCATGATCCGAGCGAGATCGCTGAGATCGCGACCACGCACTTAGATGAGCTCGCCGAGCGTCGTTGCGCGGACTTAGTCGACCGCGCACTTACCGCGGTGATGGCAAGCGAAGGACACGGCACGGCGGGCGTGCATAACGTTCGCCAGGCGCTCGCGGAAGCGCGCGTCGCACATTTGCTCTACGACTGTCGGGGCGACCTCGACGGTCAGCTCAACGACCTCGTTCGTCAAGCCGTCGCGACCGGCGCCGAAGTCACCGCACTCGACCGTGGGCACGCTGACGCGATCGCGGGCGAACACGGAGGAGTCGTCGCGGTTCTGCGTTACTAAGTCGCGGGCCTAGGAAACGCTGTGCGTCAAGTCGTGGATTTCGCCGGTTGCCCCCGCTTTGGTCAAGACCAACTCGCCGTCGCTTGCCTCGACGCGGACAGTGTCTCCGTCGGTGAATCGACCTTCGAGCATCTCCAGCGCCAGCTTGTCTACTAGCCGCTTCTGGATCACACGCTTGAGTGGGCGCGCCCCGTAGGTTGGGTCGTAACCCAGCTCGGCGAGCAGTGACTTTGCCTGATCGGTCAGTTCGACGCCAATCCCGTGCTCACGTACGCGTCCGACCAGTTGCTCGACCTGGATCTCGACGATCGCGGCGATCTGCGTCTTGGTCAGTCGCTTAAACAGCACGGTGTCGTCGATGCGGTTGAGGAACTCCGGCTTGAATGTCTCTCGTAAAACACCTTCAACAAGCTCGCGGACCTTCTGATCGGCCTCCTCGACCGACTTGCCCGCGGCCTCGGCCTGCGCCTCGGTGTCGACCATGTACTGACTTCCGACGTTGCTGGTCATGATCAGGACCGTGTTGCGGAAGTCGACGGTGCGGCCCTGTCCGTCGGTCAGGCGGCCATCGTCCATCACTTGCAGCAACACGTTGAACACGTCGGGGTGAGCCTTCTCGATCTCGTCGAGCAGCACGACGCTGTAGGGGCGCCGCCGCACGGCTTCGGTTAGTTGACCGCCCTCCTCGTATCCGACGTATCCCGGAGGAGCACCAACCAGTCGGGCGACTGTGTGCTTCTCCATGTACTCGGACATATCGAGCCGGATCATCGCCTGCTCGCTGTCGAACATGAACTCGGCCAGCGCACGCGCCAACTCGGTCTTACCGACTCCGGTGGGACCCAGGAAGAGGAAGCTGCCGATTGGGCGGTTGGGGTCTTGAAGTCCGGCCCGCGATCGACGCAGCGCGTTGGCGACCGCACTGATGGCCTCGTCTTGGCCGATCACGCGGTCGTGCAGGCGTGCCTCCATCTGCAGCAGCTTCTCGACCTCGCCCTCGACAAGTCGGCTGACCGGGATGCCGGTCCACTTTCCGACGACCTCGGCGATGTCCTCTTCGTCGACCTCTTCCTTTAAGAAGCGTGTGCCGCCCTGTAGTTCGGCGACGGCCTTTTCGCGGTCGGCCAGGTCTGCTTCTAGCTCGGGCAGCGTGCCGTAGCGAAGTTCAGCGGCGCGCTCGAGGTTCGCATCGCGCTCTGCGCGCTCAATCTCCTGATGGGCCTGCTCGATCGCCTCTTTGGTTTCACGGATCGCGGCGATCGCGTCTTTCTCTCCCTGCCAGTGCGCCTTCATCTCGTTCGACTGCTCTTGAAGTTCGGCCAACTCGGCGGTGAGGGCCTCAAGACGGCGACCAGAAGCTTCGTCCGTCTCCTTCTTGAGCGCCTGCTGCTCGATCATCAGTTGCTGAATCCGTCGTTCGATCTCATCGATCTCGGTCGGTAGCGAGTCGATCTCGATGCGCAGCTTTGAAGTCGCTTCGTCGATCAGATCGATTGCCTTATCTGGCAGGAAGCGGTCGGCGATGTAGCGGTGTGAGAGTGTCGCGGCGGCGATGATCGCGGCGTCCTGAATTCGCACGCCGTGATGAATCTCGTACTTCTCTTTCAGTCCGCGCAGGATCGCGATCGTGTCTTCGACGCTCGGCTCGCCGACGAACACCGGCTGGAAGCGGCGCTCAAGCGCAGCATCTTTCTCGATGTGCATGCGGTACTCGTCAAGCGTGGTGGCGCCGACGCAGCGCAGCTCGCCACGGGCGAGCATCGGCTTGAGCAGGTTGGCGGCATCGACGGCACCCTCGGCCGCGCCGGCACCAACGATCGTGTGCAGCTCATCGAGGAAAAGAATTACGTTGCCCTCGGCCTCTTGAACTTCCTTCAAGACGGCCTTCAGGCGATCTTCGAACTCGCCGCGGTACTTCGCGCCGGCGATCAGGGCTCCGATGTCGAGCGCGATCACGCGGCGGTCACGCAGCGATTCGGGCACGTCGCCCGAGACGATTCGCTGTGCCAGACCTTCGACGATCGCGGTTTTACCGACACCTGGTTCGCCGATCAACACCGGGTTGTTCTTCGTGCGTCGTGACAGAACCTGGATGACCCGACGGATCTCGTCATCGCGGCCGATCACGGGGTCGAGCTTGCCGGCTTCGGCGGCCTCGGTCAGATCGCGACCGTACTTCTCGAGTGCTTGATACTTCTCTTCGGGATTCTGGTCGGTGACGCGGTGCGATCCGCGGACCTCCTTGAGGGCTGCGAGCGCAGCACCGTGATCGACGCCGAAGCTGAGCAGCGCTTCGCGAGCGCTCTGGCCGGGCACTGCGGTCAACGCCAACAGCAGATGCTCGACGCTGATGTACTCGTCGGAGAGATCCCGTGCCTCCTCTTCGGCCTTGCGCAGGACGTTGACGAGTTCGTCGGCCGGGGTGGGCTGATTGCCGTCTCCTTCGAATGTCGGTGCGTCGTCGACATCGCGCAGCGCGCGCTCGCGCACGGCTGCGAGATCCGCGCCGAGCTTGCTTAGGACTGGGGCGACGATGCCTCCTTCCTGGTCGAGGATCGCTACGAGCAGGTGTGCGGTCAGAGCCTGAGGATTGCGGCGCACCTCGGCGAGCTTTTGTGCGGCCTCGATGGCCTCCTGGCTCTTGATCGTGAAGCGGTCTGGTCGCATTGGTTAAGCCTCCTGTTCGGGCGTCGTGGGTGCGTCGTCGTCTGGTCGCGTCACGGGAATCCTGGTCGGTCCCGACGCGGCGCTGGTACGAAAGTGTTGGCGGACGAGTCCGGTGCGCGGCGGTATGTAGGGGACGATCTCGGCACGGTGCTCGCGACGCACACGTTCGATCTCAGCAAGTGCTTCGTCGCGGGTCTGCTGCACGGTCCGTTCAAGCGCAGCGATCCGACGTTGCGCTCGCGCCAGTTGAGCTTCGAGGCGAAAAACCCGTTCGACTCCGGCGAGGTTCATGCCTTCCTCGGTCAGCTCCTGGATGCGGCGCAGCGTGCGAACGTCTGCATCGCTGTAGAGCCGCGTGCCCTTTGGTGTGCGGGCCGGTTCAATCAGCCGCCGCTGCTCATAGATCCGTAGCGTCTGCGGATGGACGCCAGCCAGCGTCGCCGCGACCGAGATCATGTAGAGACCTTCTGCTCTGCTCTGTCGAGAATTCATCTACGCCCCGGCCGCTCTTGCGAGCAGTTCCTCGCGAGGGTTACCGTTGAGCACGCTGGCGAGATCGTCGATCGCCTCGCGTTGTTCCTTGGTCAGCTTGTCGGGGATCTGGATCTCGATTCGGTAGTGGATGTCGCCGCGGCCCGAGCCCTTCGCTCGCGGCGGCCCCTCACCCTTTAGACGCGTGATCGTGCCGTGCTTGGTGCCGGAAGGAATCTTGATCTGCTTGCTGGAGTCGAGCGTCGGCACTTCGATCGTGGCGCCGCGGATCGCCTCGACGACGGTCACAGGGACCGTCACTTCGAGATTGTCGCCCTTGCGCTTGAAGACCGGTGACGATGCGACGTGAACGACTACGAAGAGGTCGCCGTTGGGTCCGCCGTTGCCGCCGGCTTCGCCCTTGCCGGGGACGCGAATTCGCGCACCCTCACGCACTCCGGCAGGAATCTTCACGCGGTACTTGCGCAGCTTCTGAACCTTGCCGTTGCCGCTGCAGGTCGGGCACGGCTTCTCGACGATCATGCCCTTTCCGCCGCAAACGCTGCACGGTTGCGACATCGAGAACATTCCCTGGCCGATCGTCTCAACGCCGCGGCCTTCACAGCGCGCGCAGGGCTTGGGGCTAGACCCCGGCGCAGCACCGCTGCCTCGACAGGTCGGGCAGTCCTCGGCACGGGGCACTGTGACCGAAACCTCGGTGCCGTTGATCGACTGGTCGAATCCGATCGAGACCGTGGCCTCGAGATCGCGACCGCGTTCGGCGCGTGGGCGACCGCGGCCACCACCGAACATTCCACCGAGCATGTCGCCGAGCCCAGAGGCGTCGAAGCGCGCACCGCCTTGACCAAATGGATTGCCTCCACCAAACGGACTGGCTCCACCGCCGCCGAAGATCCCAGCCCCGCCGCGGTCGTACTCCTTGCGCTTGTCGGGATCACCGATCGTGTCGTAGGCCTCTTGGATGCCCTTGAACTTCTCCTCGGCGCCTTCGTTACCGGGATTCTGGTCGGGGTGCCACTCGCGAGCAAGCTTGCGGTATGCCTTCTTGATCTCGGTCTGCGAAGCATTCTTGGCTACGCCTAAGACTTTGTATGGATCACTCTGCGCCATCCGCTGTTGCTCCCGCCGCCGTTAGGCAGCCACCACCACACGCGCCGGGCGCACGACAGCGTCGCCGAGCATAAATCCGCGTTGATGAACCTCGGTGACGGTGCCGGGTTCAGCACCGTCGGCCGGGACCGAGGCGAGTGCCTCGTGAATGTTCGGGTCGAAGACGTCACCGACCGAGTCGATCGGCGTCAGCCCGAGGCGGTCGAGAAAGCCGTGCAGCTCTGCGTGGACCAGCGCGACGCCTTGCAGCAGCGCGTCGGCGTCGGTCGCCCCGCCGGCGCGGGCGGCTTCGAGCGCGCGGTCGACGTTGTCGACAACCGGCAGTAACTCGCGGACGAAGTTGGCGATCGCCTTCGAACGCGCTTCGCCCAGTTCGCGCGCGGATCGCTTCTTGAGATTCTCGAAGTCCGCCTGAGAGCGGCGGGCGAGGTCGAGATACTTATCGCGTTCTTGACGCAGTAGTTCGGTCTCGTCGAGCTGAGGTTCGTCGCCGCCTTCGCCGCCGGCCTCGTTCGCCTCGGGGCTCGTTGCCGCGGGTGTAGCGGAACCCCCGCCCTCCGAAGAGGACGGGGGCAATCCGCTGGTCGACCCGGAATCGGTCTCGGCTTCCGCCGGGTCGGAGTTGGCGCGGCCAAAAGAAGTTCTGCTTCCTGCAGAGGCCTCCCCACGGCCGTCGGTTCCATCGCTGATTATGTCATTGATCGAGGTCGTCATGCTTCACCTATCGCTGAATGTCCAGGCATTCTCGTAGCCAATTTCCGGCTACTTGCCTTCGTCGACGACCTCGGCGTCGACGACTTCCTCTTCTGACTCAGCTTCGTCACCCGATGCTGACGCGCCGTTCTCGGATGCCGTCTGTTCGGCCCGAGCCGACTCTGCGGCTGCTGCGTAGATCTGCTCGGCAGCAGCATTCATCGTCGTCATCAGGCTCTCGGTCTTGGAGTTAATCTCCGCCGGGTCGGTCGCCGTGAGGGCGTCGCGCAGCTCCTTGACTTCTTCTCCGAGCTTCGACTTGGTGTCCTCGTCGATCTTGTCGTCGAGCTCCTTGAGCTGCTTTTCGACTTGGTAGGCGGCGTTCTCACCGTTGTTGCGAGCCTCGGCGAGATCTCGTGCGGCTGCGTCCTCGTCGGCGTGTGCGGCCGCGTCGGCAACCATCTTCTCGATGTCGTCGTCGCTCAGCCCGCCGCCGGCCTTGATCTCGATCTTCTGCTCGGCACCCGTGCCGAGGTCCTTGGCCGTGACGTTGAGGATTCCGTTGGCGTCGATGTCGAACCCGACCTCGATCTGCGGGATGCCACGCGGGGCCGGCGGGATACCGGTCAGCTGGAACTTGCCCAGCGACTTGTTGTGCGAAGCCATCTCGCGCTCACCCTGGACCACGTGGATCTCGACCGACGGCTGGTTGTCGTCGGCAGTCGAGAAGACCTCGCTCTTGCGTGTCGGGATCGTTGTGTTGCGCTCGATCAGCTTGGTCATCACGCCGCCCTTGGTCTCGATGCCCAGCGTCAGTGGGGTCACGTCGAGCAGCAGCACGTCCTTGACCTCGCCGCCGAGCACACCGGCCTGGATCGCGGCGCCGACGGCGACGACCTCGTCAGGGTTGACGCCTTGATGCGGGTCTTTGCCGGTCAACTCCTTGACCTTCTCGCGCACGGCGGGCATGCGTGTCATGCCGCCGACGAGCACTACGTGGTCGATCTTCGAGTCGCCGGCGTCGTCGAGTGCCTGGCGCACCGGGACGATCGTGCGGTCGACCAGTTCGCTCGTCAGCTCGTTGAGCTTCGAGCGAGTCAGTCGCGTGTCGAGGTGCTTGGGGCCGGAGGCGTCGGCGGTAACGAACGGCAGGTTGATCTGAGTCTCTTGGGCGGAGCTCAGTTCGATCTTGGCCTTTTCAGCGGCCTCGTAGAGGCGTTGGAGAGCCATCTTGTCCTGCGACAGGTCGAGTGCGTTGTCCTTCTTGAACTCCGCGACCATCCAGTCGACGATCGCCTTGTCGAAGTTGTCGCCGCCGAGGTGGTTGTCACCCGCGGTGCTCTTGACTTCGAAGACGCCGTCGGCGATCTCAAGCACGGACACGTCGAAGGTGCCGCCACCGAGGTCGAAGACGAGGATCGTCTGGTCCTCTTCTTTGTCGAGGCCGTATGCCAATGCCGCGGCGGTCGGCTCGTTGATGATTCGCTTGACGTCGAGGCCGGCGACTTTGCCGGCGTCCTTGGTCGCTTGGCGCTGATCGTCGTTGAAGTAAGCGGGGACGGTGATCACCGCGCCATCGACGGTCTCGCCGAGGTACGCCTCGGCGTCGGCCTTGAGCTTCTGCAGGATCATCGCGCTGATCTCTTGCGGCGTGTGCTGAGCGCCATTGATGTTCACGCGCACGTCGCCGTTGGGGCCGGATTCGACCTTGTACGGAACGATCGACTCTTCTTCTTTTACTTCGGCCTCTTTGCGGCCCATGAAACGCTTGATCGAGAACACGGTGTTCTCGGGGTTGGTGACTGCTTGGCGCTTGGCCAGCGTGCCGACCAGTCGTTCACCGGAAGCGGTGAAAGCGACGACGGACGGGGTTGTGCGGCCGCCCTCCGCATTTTCGATGACCGTCGGCTCGCCGCCCTCAAGGACGGCCATACACGAGTTCGTGGTGCCGAGGTCGATACCGATTGTCTTAGCCATCGTTCTAACTCCTGTGGGGATTGGGATGCGGCATCGCGGGGGTGCGTACGGCCGTCATCAAAGCTCTGTAGGCAGCTTGGGCTGAATCACAGTATGACAGAAAACCTAAGTGCCTCCATTATAGATTTGTGAAGGTATGCGGCCGATGAGTCGCTGCGCGAACCGGCGCGTTGCTTTACAGAGGCCCTGCGGTGCGATCACCGCGGGGCCTCTGCTGTTTGCAGCTCGCCGTGGTTACTCGAACTGCCCGGCGCTGGGGCAGATCTGGCGTAGCGGACAAACCGGGCACTGCGGTGCGCGGGCGTGGCAGAGACGACGGCCGTGGCGGATCAGGTTGACGTGCATCTCGTGGGCGAGTTCGGGCGGCGCGAGTGACAGGATCGCGTCGTGCATCTCCTCAAATGACGCCGCCGGCCGAAACAGCCCGAGTCGCGTTCCGACCCGGCCGACGTGCGTGTCGACGGGAATGTCGGGCAGTCCGTATGCGAACAGCAAGACGCAGGCCGCCGTTTTGCGCGCTACGCCGGGCAGCGTGCAGAGGTAGTCGCGCGAAACGTCGAGCGGTGTCGAAGCGATCCAGTCGAGATCGATCTCACGGGTGCGAGTCCACTGCCCGGCGGGGTCGGCGCCGTCAGGCAGGGGATCGTTGGCGACGCGGTCGAGAATCTGTTTGATCCGAGCCGATTTGATCTTGCTAATTCCACCCGGTGCGATCGCCGCTTCGATCTCCTCGACCGGCGCGGCGCGGACGGCCTCCCAGGTCGACCAGCGCTCTTCGAGCCGGGAATAGGCAACGTCGCGGTTGCGGTCGTTGGTGTTCTGTGAGAGCACCGTCAACACGAGTTCCGCCGCCGGGTCGTGATGTGGCTTGGGGAGGGGCACGCCGTAGTACTCGCGCAACCGAGCACGAATTGATCGCAGCCGGTTTCCGTGCGGTGGTTTCCAGTCGGACTTGGCAACGCGAGCGGGCATCGTCGGCACGGTACCGCGCCGCGCCACAGGGCATCGGGCGAGGCGACACCAGGCCTTCGACCGAGCCCGCACCCGCCCACGCTCACTACGCTGCATCGGTGATGCAAGCCAGTGATCCCCCGCTGACGATCAGTGAACACTCCGAACAGATCGCCGGAACACAAACCTTTTGGCGCTCGGCTCCACAGCCGCCTGGTGCCGAAAACACAGCTCCCGTGCTGTACGTGCACGGCGTTCCGACCAACGCAGATGACTGGACCCCGTTTCTGCAACGTACGGGCGGCGTGGCCCTCGACCTGCCCGGCTTCGGTCGCTCCGAGAAATCGCAGTCGTTCGAATACTCGATCGGCGGCTACAACGCGTTCCTCCAAGCGTTCATCGGCCAGCTTGGCTGGGAGCGCTTCAGCCTTGTCGTGCATGACTGGGGCGCTCTCGCCTTGGTCACCGCACAGGAGCTTCCGGACCGTCTCGAACGACTGGTGATCATCAACTCGGTACCGCTGTTGCCAGACTACCGCTGGCACCGCACGGCCCGCATGTGGCGGACGCCGGGGCTCGGCGAGTTCGTCATGGGTATCACCACGAAGTTCGCGCTGCGTCAGATCCTGCGAGAGGCGCGCCCCGGTCGCCAGTTGATGCCGTCAGAGATGGTCGACTCGATCTGGAAACACTTCGACCACGGAACCCAACGCGCAATTCTCAAGCTTTATCGCTCTGCGCCATCTGAGGTGCTCGAACAGGCCGGCGAGCGGCTCGGGCTGCTCAGCTCTCCGACGCTCGTGCTGTGGGGCGAGGCCGACCCCTACATCGACGCAAAGTTTGCACAGGCATTTGCCGATCGAATCCACGGGGCCGAAGTCAAGTATTTCCCCGATGCCGGCCACTGGGCATGGGTTGATCAGCCGGCGATATTTGATCTCGTGGCTGAGTTCGTCGGCGATAACGAAGCGGCCGGGTCCGCTGCGGCCGGGCATACTGCTGAGTGATGTCCGCAGCAGCTGACGCACCCAAGGCGGCGCGTTCACGGGCGCGTTCGATGGCGCGCCGCAGCCGCGACTTCGTCCGCCCTCACCTCGGGCCGGTCGGCCTGGCCTTCGCGATCAGCGCGCTGTACTTCCTGCTGGATCTTCGCGGTGGAGATCTCGCCGCGCATCTCTATCGCGCCGAGTTGTTCAAGGACGACGGATTTTTCGTTTGGAACTACAACTGGTACGGCGGGCACTATCTGGTCTCGTATGGCGTGATGTTCCCAACGCTCGCCGCGACGATCGGCGTGCGATTGGCTGGGGCGCTGGCCTACATCCTTGGCGTGCTGTTGTTCTCCGTGCTTGCGCGACAGGTTTTCCCGCGGCGCGGCGCGGTCGCGGCTACGTATGTCTTTGCGCTCGTATTCAGCGCGACACTTGTGATCGGTCAGCTGCCGTATGCATTGAGCGTGGCGATCGGGCTCGCCGCGCTACTAGCCGCCGCGCACGATCGCCCATGGGTTGCCGCATTTTTGGCCGTCAACTGCGCGTTGACCAGTCCGTTGGCCGCACTGTTCATTTCTTTCATCGCATTCACGGTCTGGCTTGGGGGCCACCCATTGGAGACACTTCGCAGGGTTCGCGACGGCCGGCGCCGCGGGCAGGCGCGCGGTGTCCGCGAGACAGTGCGCCAGACGATCAACGCCGTTTGGGCGACTCCACAACACGCCTATATGGTCGTTGCTGTGACGACTCTGCTGCCGGCGATCGTCGCCTCGGCGCTGTTCCCCGAAGGCGGCAGTCAGCCATTCCATCCGGCTTCGTACCTCGGCTCGCTGGCCTTTACCGCGTTCTTCTGGTACTTCATCCGCGACGATCTCGCGCCCGAGCCGCGACGACTAGTCGCCACGGGGGTCGTGCTCTACGCGATCTTTCTAACCGGCAACGAACTGATCGCATCGCCGATCGGCGGCAACGCGATTCGCCTCGGAATGATCGTCTTCCCGACGATCGCGGCGGCGGCGTTGTGGCCTCGCTCGGGCCGCTACGCGCTGGCGGTCGTTATTCCATTGCTGGCGTGGCAGGGCGCGACCGCGGCCTGGGCGGTAGTGACCCGTGACGACACCGCCGATCCGCAGTACTTCGCTCCCGTCAACCAGTTTCTCGACCGGCAGGACCCGTCACGTCGGGAGGTCGTCGAGATCGTCTTCACACGCAACCACTTCGAGGCCGCCTACGTCGCTAATCGCCGACCGATCGCGCGCGGCTGGGAACGTCAGCTCGACACCAAGTACAACGCGATCTTCTACGAAGACGATCTCACCCATAACTCCTACGCCCAATGGCTGATCGAGAACAACGTCCGCTGGGTTGCGCTGTCACGAGCTACGCCGGACTACTCGGCGCGCCTCGAAGCCGAGCTGATTCGTAAAGGACTGCCGTACTTGGACCTCTCGGCGACCCTGCGGGACTGGCGCATCTATCGCGTCACGCTGCCACGGGGTGGAGGTATTGAGCCGCAGTTCGGCAGCGATCCGCAACAGGGCTTTCAAATTCAGCCTGAGCGTTACGGCGCGAGCGTCACTCGCGTGCGCTGGCAGCGCTTCCTGCGGCCATCGGTCGGCTGTATCCGCGCGACCGACGAGGGCTACCTCGAGATCTTGCTTCCCGACAAGCCGCCGGTCGGCTCTGCGGCCCCCACCGGACCGTCGGGTGACGCGGTATCGTCCCGTCCGCCTGTGGTCACCATCAGCTCAGATTTCTCGATCGGCCGACTCGTCGGCGGCGCGCCCAGTTGTGCCGAAGGCTGGATGATCGACGACGACGAAAACATCAAGCGCGACAACGAGACCGCGTCTCGTGGCGGTACCGCGTGAGCTCGCCCGATCGCCAGGCACCCGATCGCCAGGCACCCGATCGCCAGCGCGGCCAGATTCTCTCTGACTCCGCGCGCAACCGTTTGATCGATTCGCGTCTGACGCCGAACGCGATCTCGATGACCGGCCTAGTCGGCAACATCGCCGCCGCCGCGCTGGTTACGCAGCAGCTATACGTGCTCGCCGGCGTCGCCTTCGTGCTCGGTTCATGCATGGACCTGCTCGACGGAAAGTACTCGCGGATGAGCGGCAAGGCGACGCTGTTTGGCGCCTTCCTCGACAGCTCGCTCGACCGCATTGAAGAGGGCATCGTTTTGACGGTGATCGCGATGCAGTTCGTCACCGGACACGCTGGCGTCTACTCCGGCAACGACGAGGTTGCAGTCGCGGCGGTCGTGCTCGCCGTGCTTGGGTCGCTGATGGTCTCTTACACACGCGCCCGCGCCGAGGCCCTCGGAATCGAGTGCAAGGTCGGGATCGCCAACCGCGCTGTACGCGTCGTGATCATCTCGATCGCGCTGTTCTTTGCCAACGGCCTGGGCGGTCTCGTCGACGTATCGTTGCTGAAATCGGGCGTCTACCTGCTCGCCGGCCTCAGCCTCTTTACGATGTTCCAGCGCATCGCACATGTCTATCGCGAGAGCAAGAAGATCGACGCGCAGCGCGCCGCCGCGGCCTGACGGAATACGGACTTTTCGCGCTGCACGCCGTGTAACCGGGCATCGATTCCGGTGTCTCACCCTCTATCCTCGGCTCTCAAGTCGCACGGCAAGATCGTGACCGTGCGCAGGCCGAGTGCGCTTGTACCGTTTTTCGGCGCAAGGCCCCCGCAAGACCTCGGCAGTCCCGCTTCGCGGACACCGACTTCATACACCGCTTGATCGCGATCAACCCGTACCCGTACCCGTAATCGACGGAAGGAACATCCCCAGTGAGTCCTGCCCCCAAGAAGTCCGGCAGCAACAAGTCAAATGGCGCGGCGCGCACCAGCGCAGCCGCCCGCAAATCAACTTCAGCAAGTGCCGTCAAGAACGGCGCCGCCCGTAACGGTGCCGCCCGTAATGGAAACGGCGCCGCCCGCTACCAGAGCGACAAAGTCCGCGTGGCGATCATCGGCGTCGGTAACTGCGCCAGCGCCTTCGTGCAGGGCGTCGAGTACTACAAGAACGCCGACGCTACGCAGGATGTCCCCGGCCTGATGCACGTCGACCTCGGCGGATACCACATCAGCGACATTGAGTTTTCCGCCGCGATCGACATCAACGCCAAGAAGGTCGGCAAAGACCTCGGCGAGGCGATCTGGGCCGACCCGAACAACACGATGAAGTTCGCCAAGGTCCCGAAGAAGCTCGGCGTAACCGTCGAGCGCGGTATGACCCACGACGGACTCGGCAAGTACCTCAAGCAGAAGATCACCAAGGCCCCCGGTGAGACTGCCGACATCGTCAAGATCCTCAAAGACACACGCACCGACGTAGTCGTCTCGTATCTGCCGGTCGGCAGCGAAGACGCGACCAAGTGGTACGTCGAGCAGATCCTCGAGGCCGGCTGTGGCTTCGTCAACTGCATCCCCGTGTTCATCGCCCGCGAGCCCTACTGGGACAAGCGCTTCAAGAAGGCCGGCCTGCCGATCGTCGGTGACGACATCAAGAGCCAGGTCGGCGCGACGATCGTTCATCGTCAGCTGGCCACGCTGTTCGGCGAGCGCGGAGTGAAGATGGTCAAGACCTCGCAGCTCAACGTCGGCGGCAACATGGACTTCTACAACATGCTCGAGCGCGAGCGTCTTGAGAGCAAGAAGATCTCCAAGACCAATGCCGTGACCTCGATCATGGAGCACACGCTCCCGGCCGACGACGTCTACATCGGCCCGAGCGACTACGTGCCGTGGCTGACCGACCGCAAGTGGGCGCACATTCGCGTCGAGGGCCAGGCCTTCGGTGACGTGCCGCTCAACGTCGAGCTCAAGCTCGAGGTCTGGGACTCGCCCAACAGCGCCGGCATCGTGATCGACGCAGTGCGTATGTGCAAGCTCGCGCTCAACAACGGCATCAGCGGTCAGCTCGACGGACCGTCGTCGTACCTGATGAAGTCGCCGCAGAACCAGCGCCCCGACGCGCAGGCACGCATCGACACCGAGAAGTTCATCGCCATGAACGCTGGCAAGCCGAAGCTCGGCGCAACCCGAGCCAAGGCGGGCGCCGGTCGCGCGAGCGCTGTCAAGCGCAAGGCGGCACCGGCCAAACGCGCCCCCGCCAAACGCGCCCCCGCCAAGCTCGCCCCCGCCAAGCGCAAGGTCGCAGCCAAGAAGTAGCCTGCCACGGCGGATAAACAGCGTTGGAAAGGCCGTGCCCGGACTCCGGGTGCGGCCTTTCTATTGGTACGCCGGGCATGACCAGACGCTCGGGGGTGAAAGTCCCCTGTGGAGGATGATGTCTCCAACCACAAGTCAGAGGCAACTGCGTCGCCGCGAGGCGGGGTGGGAAGGAAGCCCGAGGCGAATCCGCGACCCGAGGAACACGAATCGCATACAAGGCGGGGTGATCCGGGCGAGTCGGCCAAACACGACGAAGCCCAATGCCATCAAGGGATCACAACGTAGATGCGGCGGGAGTGCGGTGAAGGTGTCTGGCCTTATCCCGGGAGATCTCTGCGGGTGTCAAATGACAACCGTGGCTGCAAAGCCGCGGCTCGCCGCAGAGAAGTCAGCAGAGGTCGTATTACCGGCGGGATCAACAGCCGGGAAGGACCGAACGCAAAACAACAGGAACAGGATGCCCTTGCTCGCGAATCTCGCAATCAACGCAGCCAACTCCGCAAGGAGCCTTGAGCGAAAGGCGCAGCGGTGAAGCCAACGCGCCCCGCCCAAGAGCACAGCGAGAATCCGGCGCAGGGCAAGACCACGCCTGACCCGGCCCATGCAAGCGACCTGTGGGAAGAACTCCTTTCCCGCGAGAACCTTGCGCGGGCACTCAAACGCGTCGAGCAGAACGCCGGTGCCCCTGGCATCGACGGGATGAGCACCAATGACCTGCGCCAGTGGCTTCATCGGCACTGGCCAGACGTTCGTGCTCGGCTCAATGCGGGCACCCACAGGCCGGAACCTGTCCGGCGGGTAACGATCCCAAAACCCGCCGGCGGAAGCCGGGGCCTCGGGGTGCCAACGGCGCTGGATCGCTTGATCCAGCAGGCCATTCTGCAAGTGCTAACTCCCGTGTTCGATCCGCACTTCTCGGCGGCAAGCTTCGGCTTTCGCCCCGGGCGCTCTGCGCACGACGCTGTTTTGGCGGCTCGTCGCCATATCGCTAAAGGCGCAGGGTGGGTCGTCGATCTTGATCTCGATTCGTTCTTTGATCGGGTGAACCACGACGCTCTGATGGCGCGGATTGCAAGACGGGTATCCGACAAGCAAGTGCTGCGCCTAATCCGGCAGTCCCTGATTGCAGGCGTCGTCGTTGATGAGGTCAAGCAGTTAAGCGAGGAAGGCACGCCACAAGGCTCCCCGCTCTCGCCGCTGCTGGCCAACATCATGCTCGACGACCTCGACGGGATGCTGGAAGGTCGCGGCCACAAGTTCGTCCGCTACGCCGACGACGTGATGATTTACGTCAACAGCAAACGGGCGGCAGGGCGAGTCATGGACAGCACAACGCAGTTTGTCGAAGGACGCCTGAGGCTCAAGGTCAACCGCAGCAAGTCAGCGGTTGCCCCGGCGACACGCCGAACCTTTCTCGGGTTCGGCTTCTTTCGCCGCAAGGGCGAGGTCAAGCTGCGGATCGATCCCAAGGCGCGCAAGCGCGCCGAGGCTCGAATCCGCAAGCTGACCTCTCGCAAGTGGGGCGTCTCGATGCGGTGGCGCATTCGTGAGATCAACAAGTTCACGGTTGGGTGGACGGCCTACTTCTCGTTGGCTGATACGCCTACGCCGTTCATCGCACTCGACAGCTGGCTCAGGCGTCGCTTGCGGCAAGTTCGCTGGAAGGAATGGAAGCGGTGGCGCACGCGTCGCCGCAACCTGCGAGCGCTGGGAATCCCCGAGGAGAAGGCTCACCAATGGGCACTCTCACGCAAGGGCTACTGGCGAATCGCAGGCACCGCCGTCCTCCAGCGGGCACTGCCCAATGACTACTGGGACCAGCTTGGACTGAAGGGATTTGTCAATCCCTACCGACGTTTTCGGGAAGTTGAGCGAACCGCCTAGTGCGGACCCGCATGCTAGGTGGTGTGGGGGGAGCCGGGGTGAGCCCGGCTCCTACCCGATCAGGACCGCGCTTGGTAGATGACCGTGCTGCGCGGCCCAGCGTGAGCGATTTGATGCGAGGCGGCGCGCGCGACAGCCGTCCGTCGGAAGCGGTTCAATGTGTAGTGATGTCGCCACTTGGACGCCCCACGCTTGAAGAGGTAATCGCCGCCAGCGCAGCTCGCGCAGAGCACGGCGAGAAAGTCCACCCGGGCTTTGACTTCGCTTCGATCGCACCGTCGCCGCTGAAGCAGCGCGACGCCGAGGCACAAGCCGCGGCCGGCGAGATCGTTGTGCGCGACACGCGCGACACAGCTGATCCCGTTGCTTCCGACCCCGTTGCTTCCGACCCCGTTGCTTCCGACCATCGTGTCCCGCGGAGCGTTCGCGATGCAATGCCTGCAGACGAGATCACCGCTTACGACGCGAGGGCCGGCGCGATCTCTGCTGACGACATCGCCGACCGGCTTGGTGCGGCGCGTGAACGTCTGCGTCGCGCGACGGCGAACCTCGACCGCGCGGAGTAGATCGCAGGCCGCGTTTGGCGGCGATCGAAGATGGCGGAGCATAAGAGCAACCCCGCGGGAGCGAAGGCCCTCATACGCGAGCTCGATCAACTGGGTAACGCAGAAGACGCGGTATTTCTGCAGCGATTCTTCAAGACCGGACCGGGCGAGTACGGCGAAGGGGATGCCTTCATCGGAGTGCGGATGCCGGCGATTCGTCAGACCGAGCGCCTCACCCCGCAGCGGCGTGCATACTGGCGGGCGTACGCGGGCTAGGTTGGCGCCCCAACCGGGGCCACCCCACGCTCGGTAGGGCCGAGGGGTTAGCTGCCGCAGAGGCCGCGAACGACCAATGCTTCAGCGATCTGAACTGCGTTGAGCGCTGCGCCCTTGCGCAGGTTGTCGCCGACGATCCAGAGGTTGAGACAGTTGGCGCGCGAGTCGTCCTCACGGATCCGACCGACGAGGACGTCGTCTTCACCTTCGGCGTCGATCGCCTGGGGGTAGAGCGCATTTGCCGGGTCGTCGACGACGCGTACGCCGGGTGCGTGAGCGAGCAGCTCGGTGGCGCGCTGCGCGGACAGCGATGTCGATGTCTCGATGTTGACCGCCTCGGAGTGTCCGACGAAGACGGGCACGCGGGCGCAAGTCGCCGTGACCCGCAGATCGGGCAGTTCGAAGATCTTGCGCGATTCGTTGATCAGCTTGCGCTCTTCGTCTGTGTATAGGTCGTTGTCCTTAAATGACCCGGCCTGCGGCAAGACGTTGAAGGCGATCTGGTGCGGATAGCTGTTTGGCGCGGGGGGATCCTCACCGGCGGTGACAGCGGCGGCCTCGGCACGCAGCTCATCGATCGCGGCCTTACCGGTGCCACTTACCGACTGATATGTGGAGATCACGAGTCGCTCGATGCCGGCGGCGTCGAGTAACGGCTTGAGTACCACGACCATCTGTGCTGTCGAGCAGTTTGGGTTGGCGATGATCCGGCTGTGGCCGGCGACCGAGACGCAGTCGAGCGCGTGGGCGTTGACCTCGGGCACGACGAGCGGGATGTCTTCGTTCATCCGCCAGTACGACGAGTTGTCGACGACGATCGCGCCCGCCGCGCCGAAGCGAGGCGCCCAGTCGGCGCTGGTTGATGCACCGGCGCTGAAGATTGCGATGTCGAAGTCACGGATTGAGTCTTCGGAGAGCCCGACGACCGTCAGTTCGCCACCGTCAAACGCCACCTTCTTGCCGGCTGAGCGTTCAGAGGCGAATGCCACGACCTCGGTCGCAGGAAATTTGCGCTCGGCGAGGGTCACGAGCATCTGGGTGCCGACCACACCGGTCGCGCCGACTACTGCAACGCGCAGACTCATGGCGCCACGGGCCGGTGATCGCCGGTTGCCTGCTCGACGGCGACACCGAGGTCAAACGCGTCGTGTAGTGACTTGACTGCCTGCGGTACCGCGTCGGCGGCGATGATGCATGAAATCTTGATTGGCGAGGTGGAAATCATTTCGATGTTGATCCCTTGTTCGCCGAGCACGGTGAAGACCTTTGCGGCGACGCCCGGGTGCGAACGCATGCCCGCGCCGATCACGCTGACCTTGCCAATCTCTTCGTTCTTGTCGATCGTCTGGAACTCGCCCATCGCCTCGAGCGTGTCGAGGGCTGCCAGCAGGTCGTCTTTCGGCACGGTGAACGACATCTCGGCCGGCTTGTCGCCGCCCTCGGGCTCGTTCTGGAGGATCATGTCGACGTTGATGTTCGAGTCGGCCAGGCGGGTGAACAGATCGCCGGCCACGCCGGGGCGGTCGGGAACGCCACGCACGGTCACCCGAGCTTCGTCGGTTGCGTGCGTCACGGCTGTCACAAGTGGGCGTTCCATGGTCTCTTCTTCGCTGACGACAAGCGTACCTGTGCCGTCGTGAAAACTGGATCGGCAGTGGATGCGGATTCCATGATTACGGGCGTATTCGATCGAGCGCAACTGCAACACGCCTGCGCCACTGGCGGACATCTCGAGCATCTCCTCGAAGGAGACGACCGGCAGCTTCTTGGCGGTGGGCACGATGCGCGGGTCGGCGTTATAGACGCCGTCGACATCTGTGTAAATCTCACAAACGTCGGCGTGCAGCGCTGCTGCGACGGCGACGGCGGTGGTGTCGCTGCCTCCGCGACCGAGCGTGGTGACATCTCGGGAAGAGGTAGATACGCCTTGAAAGCCGGCGACCAGCACGATCTTGCCGTCGTCAAGTGCGTCACTGATGCGGTCGGCGCGTACATCGATGATGCGGGCCTTTGTGTGGGACTCGTCGGTCAGAATGCCGGCCTGCGATCCGGTCAGGCTGATCGCCTGCTGGCCCATGTCGTGGATCGCCATCGCGGCGAGCGCGCAGCTGATCCGCTCGCCGGTTGAAAGCAGCATGTCCATCTCGCGTGGCTCGGGCCGGTCGCTGATCTCCTGCGCTTGGCGTACGAGTTCGTCGGTCGTCTTGCCCTGTGCCGAAAGCACGGCGACCACGCGGTTGCCCTTCTGGTGCTCGGCGACGATTCGGCGCGCGGCATTCTTGATCCGCTCGCCGTCGGCGACCGACGTCCCCCCGAACTTCATGACGACTGTTTCGTCCATGGTGCGGGAGACTACTTGGGTGTCCGGTTACGGGCACCCGGCTGCCAGTAAGGTCTGCGACCGGTGGAACTTGTCGCGCCGTCGGGCCGCACGATCACCGTGCGACCGTCGCTGAGCTTGTAGACCTCGCCGAGTTTCTCGCCGCTGCCGACGATGGTCGCGGCGGGTCACCCTATTTGGGGGGCGGTGCTCCCGTCAGAGCCGTAGGCGTCAGCCGCCCCGCTGATCGCGTCGCGGAAGTCCGGATGCGCGATCGTCGCCAGGGCCTGCCCGCGCTCACGCACGCTCAGTCCCTCGAGTTCGACGGCACCGAACTCGGTCACGACAATGTCGATCTGATGGCGCGGGGTCGTGATCACTGCGCCTGGCGGATGTTGCGGCACGATTCGCGAAACTAGTTCGCCGTTGACAGTCGCGGTTGCGTGCATGCACAGCAGCGAGTGTCCTTCAGGCGCGTAGGCCGGTCCCGAGACAAAATCCTCCGCACCGCCGATACCGCTGAACTGCCGACCGTCGCGCGTGTCGGCGACAACTTGCCCGTGAATATCGACCGCCAGAGCACCGTTGATCGTCACGAGATTGCGGTTGCGTGCCATCACGTGCGGGTCGTTGACGTACTCGACCGGAAGGAACGCAATCTCACGGTTCTCGTGTAGCCAGTCGTAGAGGTCGCGCGATCCGAGCGCGAAGGTCGCGATCGAGACGCCATCGTGGAAGCCCTTGTTGTTACTTACCTTGCCAGCCTTATGCAACTGCATGATGCCGTCGGTGAACATCTCTGAGTGGATGCCGTAGTCACCGCCTGGTCCATTGGCGAGATGCTCGGCGATCGCGAGTGGGACAGATCCGATGCCGGTCTGCAGCGTCGCGCCGTCGGGGATGTAGTCGTCGGCGTGACCCGCGATCGCCCGATCGGTCTCGCTGGGCGATTCGACTGGGAGCGGGATCGGTTCGCCCGCCCCGGCGATCAGAACGTCGATCTGGTCGAGGTGCAGGGCATGGGGATACCCGGGCTCGAGGCCGTAGGTGCGCGGGTAGCGCTCTGAGGTCTCGACGATCAGCAGACGGTCGGGATCGGCGCCGGCCGCATGCAGCTCACCAACGGTCCCGCCGGCGTGCAGCGACAGGCTGCACCAGCCATTCTCGTCGGGTGGGGCGGTGACGACCGACATCACGCGCGGTGCTTCGGCCGCCAGCAGTGGGGCGAAGCGGCGGAAATCGGCGGGGATGAACTCGATCCTCGCGCCTTCGTCGCGCAGGAATCGCTCGACCGGTCCGAGGAATCCCGATTTGAAGAGCACGCCGGGATGTTTGAACAGTTCACTAAAGACCGTCAGCAGCGCACCGCTGATTGTCAGATCGGTCCAGTCGTCACGTGCGCCCAGCGCGGTCAGCAGTTCGGGTGGCTGGCTGGCGCCGAGACCGAATCCCATCGAGTCCTTCGGGTTGAACAGTGCGGCCGCGTCGGTGGCCGAGAGCTCGCGAGGCATCGGCGTCAGGAGAACGCGCGGCGGCCGGTGAAGGCGCGACCGAGCGTGACCTCGTCGGTGTATTCCAGGTCGGCTCCGACGGGCAGTCCGCTGGCGGGTCGGGTGATTGTCAGCTCGGGGCGCTTGCGGGCGATTGCGTCGCCGATGTAGAGCGCGGTCGCCTCGCCTGTCGTGGTCGGGTTCGTCGCGAGCACGATCTCGGTGACGGTCGGATCTTCGGCGCGGCGAATCAACTCAGCGATCTTTAGGTCCTCGGGCTCGACGCCATCGATCGGCGAGAGCGCGCCGCCGAGCACGTGGTACTGGCCGTGATACTCGTTGGTGCGTTCGATCGGGATGATGTCGCTCGGCTCTTCGACCACGCAGATCAGAGCCTTCTCGCGCCGTTCATCGGTGCAGATCCGACAGACGGGCTGGTCGGTGAGGTTGAAGCAGACCTCGCAGAAGCCGATTTTCTCCTTGACCTCGCGGATCGCCTCGGCCAGCGCCAGACCCTCGTCCTCGGGGACGCGAAGAATGTGGAAGGCGAGCCGCTGTGCGGTGCGCCGACCGATGCCCGGAAGCTTTGACAGCTCGGTGATCAGCCGCTCTACGGGTGGTGAAAACATCGTCTAGACCTTAGGGCCGGACGAGGTCGGCGCGACCGGTTAAACCCGGTTTACATTCCCGGCAGGCCGAGGCCGCCGGCGATTCCACCGAGCCGCTGCTCCGCGAGTTTCTGCGACGCGCGCAGACCTTCGTTGACTGCTGCGGTGACCATGTCCTGAAGGATTTCGGCGTCCTCGGGGTCGATCGCCGCGGGGTCGATCTTGACCTCGAGTAGCTGAAGATCGCCGCTGACCTTGACCTGCACCATGCCACCTCCGGCAGAAGCCTCGACGACCTCGTCCTTCAGCTTGTCCTGCTCGGCCATCATCTCGGCCTGGGCCTTTTGCAACTGCTGCATCATCTTGTTGAGGTTCGGCTGTTGTGCCATCAGTTCCCTTTCATAAGTCGATAGGTGGTCAGTCGGACTCGGCCATCTCGGTTGCGTCGAATTCTTTCTTCAGTTGCTCGACCAGCGCTTCGCCGTCGATGCCGACGTTCGCGGGGGCAGGCTCGATCCCGTCATTGAACTCGCTGTCGGGAATTTGTTCGTTGGCGATCAGGAAGCTAAAGCCGACCGCGTCGGCGACGTGCCCAGCGATCGTCGTCTTGCTCGCCGCTTGGTCAGCGGTTTTGCGCAGAAATCCGGACGACTGCGGAAAGGCGAGAATCAACTTGCGGCCGTCGACCGCATGTGGACGGGCGGTGTCGACGACGACACCGATGCGCGGGCTCGCTTCTTGGACTGCGGCGACCACCTCGGGCCACGCGGCGACCACGGTTTCGAGCGACGGCGGGTGAATACCGGCTGGTTCGTCGCCGATCTCGGCTGACGGCGAGAGATCAGTAACGTTGTCGAGATCTTCGACGGGGGGAGGCGGCGGTTCGTCGGCGCTCTCTGGTCCGTCGGGATTCTCGGGTTCGGCGGTTGCGACTGCAGTGACGGTGACCGACTCGGGTTGATCGGCGAGCGCGGCTGCTTCGTCTTCGACCGAAATGCTCGGGGCTGGCGCTGTCGGTGACGGCGCGGGTGCCGAGCTCAGCGGCTGGCTAGGACGCTGTTCCAACGCTTCGATCCTCGCCAGCAGCGCGTCGGGCGCGGTGTCGTCCTCCGGTCGGGCGGCTTTGAACAGTGCCAGTTCAAGCTGCAGTCGTGGATCGGCGCCACCGCGCGCGGCGGTGATCATCAGCGAAAGTAGATCCAGTGTGTGCGTGCTTCGCTCGGGGCCGAAGCCAGCGGCCTGTTCGACCAAGCGTGCCGATTGTTCTGCGGTCAGGCCCAGCGCGGTCGGTGCTTCGTCGAGCGTTCGCGTGACCAAGAGGTTGCGTATGTGTCCAGCGAAGTCACGTGCGAAGGCGACCATGTCGCGGCCGCTGTCGGCGAGCTCGGCGACAGCTTTGAGGACTGCGCGCCGGTCGCCGGCGACTAGCGCGTCGGCCGTCCGCAGCAGTAGCTCAAAGTCGGCGACGCCGAGTACCGCTTGGACGTCGTCGCTGTCGACCTTTTTGCCGCCATAGGTAACGAGTTGCTCAAGCGTGCCAAGCGCGTCACGGAACGAGCCGGTCGCGGCCCGGCCGATCATCGCGACGGCATCGTCACCGATCTCGATTCCCTCGGCGTCGGCGGCGCGGCGTACAGCGGTCGCAAGTTGTTCGACGGTCGGGCGACGGAAATCAAAGCGGTGGCAACGGTCGGCGACGGTCGGCAGGACCTTGTTCGCCTCTGTTGTCGCCAGCACGAAGACAGTGCGTGGCGGCGGCTCCTCGAGCGTCTTGAGAAAAGCGTTCCAGCCCTGCGGCGTGATCATGTGCGCCTCGTCGAGGATGTAGACCTTCCAGCCGCCGCCGACCGGCATCACCGAGACGCTGTCGATCAGATCGCGGATGTCGTCGACACCGTTGTTGGAAGCGGCGTCCATCTCGACGACGTCCATCGAGGTGCCGGCTGCGATCGAAACGACCGCTGGATCATCGGCGGCGAAAACGCTTTTCGGTCCGTCGGCGCAGTTGAGCGCGCTTGCGAGGATTTTCGCCATGCTGGTTTTGCCCGTTCCGCGTGAGCCGACGAACATGTAGGCGTGGTGCACGTTGTCGCCGTCGACGGCGTTGCGCAGCGTGCGCACGACGTGCTCCTGGCCGATCACGTCGTCAAACGTGCGCGGGCGGTGGCGTCTGTAGAGAGAGGCGGCGGCGGACATCCACCCCGATGTTATTGGCACAGTTCGTGCCGCTCACCGTGCAGCCGGGATTCAGTATCCGCCGGTTACTACGCTCGCAACTGAATGCGGCGGCCCGATCTTCGATCAATCCTGCCCCCGGTCCTAGCGATCGTGGTGGCGCCGCTGTTGATGGCGCTCGTTTACGGGCAGCCCTACCTCAACTACGACGCGGCCTATTCGCTGGTTTGGGCGAACGACATCGCCAGCGGTTTCACGCCCGACTACAACGGCTACATAGCGCCGACGCCGCACCCGCTGCAGACCTTCTTCAGCCTCCTCGCACTGCCGTTCGGCAGCGCCACGGAGGATGTCCTTGCGTGGCTTGTGATGTTCTGCTTCGGCGGACTTCTGTGGATCGTGTACCGACTCGGCAGTGAGCTGTTTAACGCCCCGGTCGGGATCACGGCGGCGGTCGTATTGCTGACCCGCCCTGCCTTCGCCAAGAACGCCGAGGCCGCCTACCAGGACATTCCCTTCGTGCTGTTCGTCTGCTGGGCACTGCTGTTGGAGGTGCGCGAGTCACGGCGCGGATGGCCGGTGCTGATGATGTTGACCTTCGCCGGTCTGCTGCGACCGGAGGGCTGGGCGCTAGCGGGCCTGTACTGGCTCTATCTGTTGCCCAAGCGCGAGTGGGGTGCGCGCGTCGGGTTGGCGGCGCTGGCCGCTGCCGGGCCGGTCTTGTGGGCGATCAGCGACTGGGCGATCACCGGCGACCTCTTGCACTCGCTGCACGGCACACAGGACCTCGCCGCGCAGCTCGACCGCCCGCGGACCCCGGCCGAGGCACCGTGGTTTACCGCGAAGTTCATGGGTTGGACGCTGCGCGAACCGCTGATTCTCGGTGTTCCGATCGGCGCGGCTTTCACGCTGTTGTTCGCGCGACGACAGGCGACGATCCTGATGGGGGTCGCCGCTTTGATGACGGTGTTGTTCATCGCGTCGACGATCGTTGGGCTGCCGCTGATCGCTCGTTACGTGCTGACGCCGACGGTGCTGCTGGCGATCGTCTATGCCGCCGGTGTGTTCGGCTGGAAGAACTTGCCAGAGAGATCGAAGGACCGAACCCGCTGGCGTGCGATCGGGTACTTCTCGCTCGCGCTGTCGGTCGTCTTCATCCCGTGGCACATCGGGCTGATCGACGAGCAGGCCGAGAAGATCGAGAACTACGGATCGATCCAGCGCGACCTCGAGGTGATCGCCGACGATCCAAAGTTCATCGCCTTCTACAACCACTGCGGCCGGATCTCGACGAACAACCACCGGCCGACGCCGTACCTGCGTTACGAGCTCGACGGCGCGCCCGGGTCGGTACAGACCCGACGCGACCCGGACCATCCACTCGGCGAGATGATGCTGCAGCCACGTGACCGAACGGTCGCGCAGAAGTATTACAACGAGGTCCCTGATCTCTCGCCGCCGCCAGGGTTCAAGACGGTGTTCGTCAGCAAGTCATGGCGGCTGTTCGCTTCTCCCGAGTGCAGCACCGCCGTCGCCGCTGGTCGTGACCTGTCAGGCCTTCAGCGCAATTAGCCACGACAGACGCGTCGCCGACGGAGCCACAAGCGGGCACCGACTCACGCCAGGAGAACCCACGGCGCCCGAACGACATCGCTTAAGGCTGCTTCCTTCCGGACCTGACCTGGTTCACAAGTGTTCGCCGCGTGGGACCCGGCGATCAACGCCGACGCCCGCATGTCGCTCCGCCGGCTTGATCGCGGCGTCTGGACGGCTGACGGCGATGGTACTCGTGCCGGACCTGCGAAGTCGAACCAGGCCATCTAGAATCGTCGCATCGGCGGCTTAGGTTGCTGAATTTGGACGCGTAGCTCAGCGGGAGAGCACTCGCCTCACACGCGAGGGGTCGCTGGTTCGAACCCAGCCGCGTCCATGAGTCTCTGGCTGCGGCGCATTTCGCCATGCTCGCCCTCGGGTCGATCGGTCACGACCGGAGGGTCGCTCCCTCTCGACCGTCGGGCTGCGCGTGGCGAACTGCTTGCATCCAGTGCCTCATGGTTTGAACGCGCGCCGTTTAGGCCCCCTGAGGATGTGGGGATCGGGTGGTGGCGAACGCCCGACCGTCTAACCGCAGCGCCGCACTACCTCAATCGGAGTAGCCTGTAGGAACAGTCAAGCTCCCACTTGACATCGTCTAGGCGAATCAGCCTGCCGGCACCGCGCGACTAACGATCTCCGGCGTCCCCTCGGACCGCTTCCTCCCAGACGCATTTCACGTCCCCGACATCTCCGTGATCGTCGGGAGGCACTACACGGAGGTTCCGCATGTTTTCTGTACACGCTCGACACGGCGCGGACACGCCTACTCGAGAAGCTCATCAAACGGCGTCGAGACGCGTTTCAATCTGGTCTGTTGCCGTCGGTTTGGCGGCGATTGCCTGGACGGTGGCGTTTGCATTCGTCGCAAACGACGCACGTTCGGCGCAGCCGCCCGTCGGATTGGGCACCGTCAATGCCTTTGCCATTCTGGCTGGCTCGACCGTCTCCAACACCGGACCGTCGGTGATCAACGGCAATCTCGGGCTGTTTCCCGGGACATCGGTTACCGGTTTTCCGCCGGGAGTTCTAAACGGCGCTCTGCATGCGACCGACGCCGTCGCCGGACAGGCGCAAGCGGATCTCACGACGGCGTACAACGACGCTGCTGGACGCATCCCGGCAGCCTCTGCTCCAGCGGATCTGGGCGGTCTCTCGGTTTCGCCGGGAGTATTCAAGAACGCGTCGTCGCTCCTGTTGACCGGAACCCTGACCTTGAACGCCCAGGGCAATCCGAACGCGGTGTTCATCTTCCAGGCCGGCTCGTCGTTGACGACCGCGTCGGGCAGCAACGTGAATCTGATCAACGGGGCACAGCCTTGCAATGTGTTCTGGCAGATCGGCAGTTCCGCGACGCTCGGCACGGGATCGACATTCGTCGGGAACATTCTGGCGCTGACATCGACCTCACTCAATGACAGCGTGACGGTCAATGGACGCGTCCTTGCTCGTAATGGCGCCGTGACTCTGATCAACGACACCGTCACCGCATCGAACTGCGCGCCCGGCACGACGCAGAACGACGGGTCGGGTGGACCGCCTTCCGGCACGTCCGCCGATAACGGATCCGCTCTGTTGACAACAAACCCAGGCGGGATCGCCCGGGATATCTCACGGGGCAGCGATCGCTGCGTCGACCGTGTCTTCCGGGCCACTGTCAGGGGCTTGTTTATTCGCCGAGTCGTCTTCTCCCTCGGTAACCGAAGGATCTCCACCGACACAAGTAGTCCGTACGAAGCCTCTGTCCGCCGGTTCAACGGTGGTAGTCACGATGTCCGAGCGCGAGTCACATTTACCGACGGCACACCTGCCGTGACTCTGCGAATGCGGTTCCGAGCGTGTGCCGCCGCGTCGTCCCAGACGCCACGTGAGCCCGTCGGGTTCACAGGCTGATGGTCGACGCAGCTGACCGGAGGGGCCAAACCTGGCCGCTCCGGTCTTTCGCACGATTCGCACGCATTGTGCTGGGCGTTTCGATGTTCGCGCTGGCTTGTGCGCTGTTTGGAACTGCTGCGGCTCTCGCAGCGTCGACGTCGGCGGAACCAGCTGTCGAGCCGCTGCAAAAGACCGTGGCTCTACTCGGAAAGACGGCAGTGCGCAGTAAGCCCAGCGCGAAATCGCGCCGGGTTGCGTACGTCAATCGCGAGCGACCGATAACCGGGGCCACCACCGTGCTGCCCGTCATCGCAGAGAAAACTTCCGGTGGTCGCGGCTGGCTGCGCGTGCGGCTCCCCGGTCGGGTGCTTGGCCGTAAGGCACCACCGCGAACCGGCTGGATAAGCACTACTCGCACGCGTCGATCGAGCACCACGTGGCACCTCGTCGTCGATATCAGCTCGCGCGAGGTTTACGTCTACAGAGACGGTAAAAGGACGCGTACCTACAGCGCAATCGTCGGTGCGTCGTCAACCCCGACACCACACGGAAAGTTCTTCGTCGAAGAGAACGTAAAGATGCCGAGCAGCGCAGCCGGCGCGCCCTACGCGCTGGCGCTGAGCGCGCGATCGAGTGTCTTTCAGGAGTTCGAAGGCGGGCCCGGGCAAGTCGCGCTGCACGGACTCGAAAACGTCGGCGGCGAACTCGGGACGGCGGTCTCGCACGGATGTGTTCGCCTGTCAAACACCGGAATCCGGTGGCTGGCGAAGCGAATCGGCCAGGGCGTACCGGTCACGGTGGTCGATTGATCGTCGGTCATGATTGTCGCTATCATTGACATCATTGCAATCAAATGCGGGAGCAATCGATGGCGGCAATCACTGTCCGAGATCTCGATGACGACTTGAAGGCCAGGCTGCGCGTTCGTGCGGCCGAGCATGGGTGTTCGATGGAGGCCGAAGTTCGGGCGATCCTCCACCGAGCCTTAGAGGCCCCCGACATTGACGAGGGGATCGGTCTGAGCATTCGCCGTCGGTTTGCCGAGGTCGGAGGTGTCGAACTCGTGCTCCCGACGCGTCGAGCAGCGCCCCGCGCAGCAACGCTGCCGAAGTGATCGTTCTCGACACAAACGTGGTTTCGGAGTTGATGAAACCGCGGCCGGATGAACGGGTTGTCGAGTGGACGGGCGCCCAAGATCCTTCACAGCTCTTCGTCACGGCGATCACCGTCGCGGAGGTTTCTTACGGCATCGCCAGACTGCGCGGCGGGAAGCGCAAACAGACCCTTGCAAAGACCGCTGGAGCGGTGTTCGCGGACTTTCTCGAATTCACGCTTCCGTTCGACGCCGCGGCGGCGGGATACTACGGGGCGATTGTCGCGACGCGCGAACGCAGCGGGCGACCGATCACGACCGAGGATGCGCAGATCGCCTCTATCTGCCGACTCCACGACGCAGTGTTGGCCACACGCAATGCCAAGGACTTCGTCGCCACCGGCCACGCGATCGTCGATCCGTGGATCTGAACCGGGGTCTAAACCCCGTGAACCGCGGCGGCTACGGGCGGCCTCTGCTGATCCCATCGCTCGACTGACTCGAGCTGCGCTGCGAGCGAGATAAGTCGCGGTTCGCTGTTGGCTGGGCCGAGCAACTGGGCTCCCACCGGCAGGCCCTCGACGAATCCGGCAGGCACGTTCACTCCCGGCCAGCCCAGTGCGTTCCAGGGCCAGGCGTATGGGCATGAGCCGATAATCACTTTGTCGGTCGACCACGAGTCGAGGCCATTAATCGCGTCGGCTGCGAGCGGCGGCTGTGCCGTGGTTGGCGTCATTACGACGTCGAATGTCTTAAAGATCTGGCTGATGTGGCGGCGCCAGATCGTCTCGGTCGTACGAGCTAGCTTGAGGATCGCGCCGTCGAGCAGGCCGCCGATCTGAGCGTTGTGAATGGTGCGTGGGTCGAGCAGTTCGGGGTTGGGGACGCGCTTAGTCCAGGCGTGGACGCCGGCGGTCGAGCGCGGTAGGAAGTTGGCGCCGATCAGTTTGTAGTCGGGGTCGGCCGAGACGACATCGTGACCGAGGCCGGTGAGCACCTCGGCGAGCTTTTCGACGCGAGCCCGCACGCGTGAGTCGAGCTTCGCGGGTGCGCCGCTAAACGGAATCCGAAACGAGAGAGCAACCCGCAGGCGGCCGGGATCGCGAGCTGCGTAGTCGATATATGGCTCGGGCGCGGCTGGCGGAGTGAAGAGGTCGTCGGCGAACGCGCCCTTCAGGACGTCGAGCAGAAATGCTGCGTCGCCGACAGTGCGGGCGAGCGGGCCGATCGCCGTGATGCCGTTGAATGCCTCGCGGTCGGGGAAGCTCGAGACGCGGCCGCGCTGCGGCTTGATTCCGACGAGATTGCTCCAGGCTGCCGGAATGCGAACCGATCCAGCCCCGTCGGAGCCGACCGCCGCTGCGACGAGACCGGCCGCTACGGCGGCCGCCGAACCGCCGGACGAGCCACCGGGGGTGTGCTCGAGGTTCCAGGGACTACGCGTGACGCCGAAGGCCGGGCCGGCGGTAACCGACCACTGACCGATCTCACAAGTCGTTGTCTTACCGACGATCACCGCGCCGGCCTCGGCGAGACGCTGGGCGACGGCACCGTCGCGTTTTGCTGGTTTGAAGTCGCCGGCGCAGCCGAACATCGTGGTCTCACCGGCGATATCCATCTCGTCCTTGATCGCGATCGGCACGCCGAGTAGCGGCGCGCGTTCGCCGGCCGCAAGGCGGCGGTCGGCTTCATCGGCGGCGGCTAGGGCACGTTCGTGAAGAACGATGCGAAACGCGTTGATCGTCGGTTCTGTCGCGTCGATTCGCGACAACGAGAGTTCGGTCAATTCGCGCGAGGTAGTGCTGCCGTCGGCGAGTCGAGCGGCCTGGGCTCGCAGGCCAGCGAACACCGCGTCTTCCTCGATCGGTTCGGGCGAGGCGTCGGCAGATGGTTCGGACACGGATGACATACAATTCCTCTGATCTCGTTCGTTCGAACGAACGAGTAACACTCACGAGTAGCACTCACGAGTAACAGTCAATGTACCCGCGTTATACCCGTGCCGCGATGAACAAACCCCCGACTTCCACTATCCGGTCTTCCACTATCCGGTCTTCCACCATCCGGTCTTCCACTATCCGGTCTTCCACCATCCAGCGCAGCGCCTCCGGCACAGCTGACAAGACCGATACGCGCGAACGAATCATTCGCGCGACCCTGCGCGTGATCGGCGAACACGGGATCGGTGCCGTTAGCAACCGCGTCCTAGCCAGCGAGGCCGGTGTCGCGCTTGGCTCGTTGACCTACCACTTCCCGAGCCAGACGGACCTGCTGCGCGAAAGTTTGATGCTCTACGTGCAAGAGGAGATCGAGCGACTCAACGGGATTGCCGAGGTGTTGCGCAGGAGCGCTCCGACCGCCGCCGAGGTCGCCGTCGAGATCGAGCGCGTCGTGACCTCAGCGAAGATCGGCCCGGAGCAGATCGCCGAGCTGGAACTGCATCTGCACGCCGCCCGCGATCCCCAGCTGCACGAGGCATCGAATCGCTGTTTTGAGGCTTACGACGATGTCGCGGTCGCGGCGCTTGAGGCGCTCGGCGTGCCGAATGCCGGCGAACACGCGCGCAGTGTTGTGGCTCTGCTTACCGGACTTGCCCTGCGCCGACTCGGCAGCGGGGAGCACGAGGCAACCGGCACCGCCGTCGCGCTGATGACATTGGTTCGCGGAATGCAGGTTCCCCCGACTCGGGCCGACGCCTAAGCCCAGGGGAACCGGCGCTTTCCACGGCAGGTCTAGCGAGCGTCCGCGCTACTCGAAGATCAGTTCTTCAAGATCGACGACGAAGACGAGTGTCTCGCCGCCCGCGATGTCCGGCGGCTGGCCGGCGTCGCCGTAACCCAGGTTCGGCGGGATCACCAGCAGTCGGCGGCCACCTTCGCGCATGCCGACGATGCCCTGATCCCAGCCCGCGATCACGGCGCCGGTGCCGAGCTGGAAGGGGAACGGTTGGCCGCGGTCCCAGGAAGCGTCGAACTGTTCTCCGGTCGACCAGCTGACGCCGACGTAGTTCATCGTCACCTTGTCGCCGACACCGGCTTTGCGGCCGGTTCCCTTCTTCAGGTCCTTCTTGATCAGTTCGCGTGGCGGAGTGCCTGACGGTGTCGCAATCTCGGGCTTTTCACCAAGCTTGCCGGTCACCTTCGGCGGCTTACCTGGCTTCTCGCTGTCGTCGGCCGTGGTCTCCTCGGTCGCTTCCGTGCCGGTTGGCTCGGTCACCTCGGTAGTCGCGGCATCGCTTGCAGTCGAGTCGCCGGCCCTGTCGTCGCCGCAACCGGTGATCGACAGCGCTACCACGAGCACGGCGAGATACATACATAGTTTGATTTTCATAGGGGAATATTTGCACGGTCCCGCTGGCTTCCCTTCAGACTCGACGGCTCCAGCCACCCGTCGATGGCTGGCTCGGGATGACCACGTGCGTCGCGGTCGGACTGATGCTCTGGTACATGCAAACTCGCGAGCAGTAGGTCCAGTACCCACTTTAGGTGAGCGACTTTGCGGCCGATGTGAGGACAATGCATCCTCCTGTCAGTCGCCTGCCGCGGCTCCTACAAACGGCCTGGTGTCTCTATCGGCCGATCTCGATGATGAGCTTCTTCGCGCGCCGCTACGGGGAAGTAAGTTCGATGCGGATGCTCGATCTCGGACTGATGACCTTGGTCCAGCGGCCGGAGCACCTGCGTGCGGTGCTGCACGCCGATTCGTCTGTGCTCCACGCCGGCGAATTCAACAGTCGCCTGTTGGCGCCGCTACTCGGCGAGCACTCCACATCGACCAGCGACGGTGACGAGCATCTCGCCAATCGACGCGTGTTGCTCGGAGCGATGGGCGGCGATCGCGTGGCGCGCCTGCGCCAAGAAGCACGGGATTCGGCCGGCCGCGCAGTCGACGAGCTCTACCCCGAGACGAACATCCTCTTCTACGACTTCGCCAAGCGAGGGATGCTGCGCATGATCATCGATTCGATCTTCGGCTTCACCGACCCGCGCAGGACCGATCAGGCGATCAAGTTGATCAACGCGATCGACGCGGGGGTGCTTTACGGTCCGCCGGCGTTTGCGTCGATCGTCCCGGGTGCGCGGATGCTGTTTCATCGTCGCATCAAGCGCTTTGACCGCGCAAAGGCCGCGCTCGACGAGTTTCTCTACGCCGAGATTGACGCGCGTCGTGCGGCCGCCGAACACGGTGCGGTCGAATCGCCGACGGCGATCCTCGATCTGCTGATTGCCGCGCGCCACGAGGACGGCGAACCGCTGACCCGCTCGAAGCTGCGTGACGAGCTGGTTCTGCTGTTGATCGCCGGCCATGAATCGAGCGCGTCGACGTTAACTTGGGCGATCGAGCTGCTCGGGCGTCACCCCGACGTACTCGATGAACTGCTCGAAGAGCTGGCGGCCGGCCAATCGACCGAGTATCTCGATGCCGTGATCAAAGAGACGCTGAGAATGCGCCCTGTCTTGCCAGTCGTCGTTCGCATCGTCAAGCAGCCGTTCTCGGTCGGCGGCTTCGACCTGCCGGTTGGCTCGGCCGTAGCCGCGAGCACTTGGAACATGCAGTCAGACGATGAGTTTTACGACAGCGCCCAGGAGTTCCGCCCGGAGCGGTTTCTCGGCGCGCGTCCGGCCGGTTTCACTTACCTGCCGTTCGGCAGTGGCGTGCGTCGGTGTGTCGGCGACCGCATGGCGATGATGCAGATCCGCGAGCTGCTTAGTGCCTGGCTTTCTCGCGTCGAGTTCGAGACGATCGCCAGCAAGCC
>JBASTN010000045.1:0-5701 GCA_049274915.1 Solirubrobacterales bacterium | reverse complement strand
GCCGATTCGCCCACGGGTCGCGGGCGACGAGTTCGTCGCGCAAGTGGCGATCAGCGTGAGCTGGCGATCCTCGAGACGGCCGAGCGGCTGCTCGAGACGCAGTCTTTTCACGAGATCTCGATTGATGATCTCGCGCGAGGTGCCGGGATCTCGCGTTCGACCTTTTACTTCTACTTCGAGTCGAAGCAGGCGGTGCTGCTAACGCTGCTTGACCGGATCGTGCTCGAGGCCAATTCCGCTCGGGATCGTGCGATGGAGGCGATCGAGCACGACCCCGCCAGTTTCTTGCGCGAGGCGATCAACGCGTACTTCACGTCTTTCGGATCCCATTTGGCGGTCACACTGGCCGGGGCCGAAGCGCAGGCGACCAGTCCGCAGATTCGTGCCCTCTGGAGTGAGGTACGCGAGGGCTGGGTTCGCGACGCCTGCGTCGTGATTGATGCTGAGCGCGCCCGCGGCGCTGCACCGGTGACGGTCGCAACGCGCGATCTCGTGATCGCGTTAATCCAGATGAACGAAAGCGTTCTGCGCTCGACGTTCACTGGCGAGGCGCCGGCAGTCAACCCCGAGACGCTGATTGACGTGCTGCAATCGGTTTGGCTCAACGCTGTCTACGGCGGCGTCTCGCCGGAGTCGCTGCTTGAACTGCCGCCCAGCTGATCGTCGCTGATCACCGGAATCAGCGACGGCGCCTTTAGACGCGCTCCTTGTTCCATTCCTTCTTGTGGATCTTCTTGGCGGCTTGGTACTCGTGTAAGGCGTCGAGCGAATCGACGTCTCCGAGTGTCGGGTGCGAAGGCACCAACCCGTCGGCCGCCTTGATGCCGAAATGCTTTGACAACACGGCGCCGATTGATTTGACCTTCATGTCGCCGAAGCCAGGCAGTCCCTCCAGATTCGCCCGCAGTTCCTCGGTGCTGCCGGCGTCTTTCCAGATCCGCTCCGCGTCGCCGTGGTAATTGTCCCGGATGTGTGCCGCCGCCTCACCGACACGTTTCGCCATCGATCCGGGGTAACGGTGAATCGCCGGCTTCTCGCGAAAGAGCGGCTCTAGATCGGCGCTTGCCAGCGCGTCGGCGTCGAGTGATCCCAGCCTCCGCTGGATCGCGAGCGGCCCCGCGAACGCCTTCTGGACGGTGACCTGCTGGTCGAGTACGAAGCCGATCACTAGCGCCATCGGTTCGGTGGCGTTAAGCGCGTTGGCCTCGTCGGAGTCGGTGAAATACAGATGTGAGGGCATCTGCGAAGCGTAATAACTACGCGGCCCCGGGTGGCAGGTGACTCTCTGCGACGATTCTCGACTGATGTCATCGACACGAAACTTGGTCAACCTCAAAGACGTCGGCAAGGACTACGGCAGCCGCACCGTGCTCGACGCGATCACGCTCGGCGTCAACGCCGGCGACCGGATCGGCGTGGTCGGCCGAAACGGCGACGGCAAATCGACGTTGCTGCGATTGATCGCCGGAATCGAGACCCCCGACCGCGGCAAGCTGATCCGAGCCGGTGATGTCGGGGTCGTGCTGCTGGGTCAGGGCGACGAACTCGACGGACAGAGCACGATTCGTCAGGAGCTGATCGGCAAGCGAGCCGATCACGAGTGGGCCGGTGACACGATCTTTCGTTCCGTGCTCGATGGCCTGCTCGGCGGCGTCGAGATGCAGCGTTTCCCGGACGGTCTCGACACGCTGATCGGGCCGCTATCCGGCGGCGAGCGCAGACGCATCGCACTGGCGAAGGTGTTGCTCGACGGGCCTGAGCTGCTGGCGCTTGACGAACCGACCAACCACCTCGACATCGAGGGTGTCGATTGGCTCGCGCGCCATCTCGCGGCGCGACGCGGTTCGCTGATCGTGGTGACACACGACCGCTGGTTTCTCGACGCGGTCTGTACGACGACTTGGGAGGTCGCCGACCGGGCGATCCACCAGTACGACGGTGGCTACGCGGCGTACGTGCTTGCGCGCGCAGAACGCGATCGTCAGGAATCAGCGCGTGACTTCACGCGGCGCCGGTTGATCCGCAAAGAACTTGCCTGGCTGCGTCGCGGACCGCCGGCCCGCACGACCAAGCCCAAGTTTCGTGTCGATGCCGCCAACGAACTGATCGCCGACGAACCCGAGCCGCGCAACTCGGTCGAACTTCTGCGTTTCGCCTCGGCGCGTCTCGGCAATCGCGTGCTCGACGCCGTCGACATCAAGATGGACTTCGGCGGCGCGCGCCTGCTCGACGACGTCACCTGGAGGCTCGGCCCCGGTGACCGCGTCGGCCTCGTCGGCGTCAATGGTTCGGGCAAGTCGACGCTCTTGAAGCTGCTGACCGGTGAGTTGGCGCCGAAGGGGGGATACATCCAGCGCGGCCAAACCGTCCGGCTCGCCGAACTCTCTCAAGACACTGTCGAGATACCCGAGCACATGAACGTGATCGAGTCACTCGAAGAGGCACGCCTGATCGCGACGCTGAGCGACGGCGTTCAGGTATCGGCATCGAAGCTCTGCGAACGCTTCGGATTTCGCGGCGGCAAGTCACGCACGCTTGTCAAGGACCTCTCCGGCGGTGAGCGCAGGCGGTTGCAGCTGATGCGGCTGCTGATGGAAGAACCCAATGTGTTGCTGCTCGACGAACCGACCAACGACCTCGATATCGACACGCTGACCGCCCTAGAAGATCTGCTCGACAGTTGGTCCGGCACCCTGATCGTCGTAAGCCACGACCGCTACTTCATTGAGCGGGTTTGCGACAACGTCTACGGGTTGATGGGCGATGGGCGTCTGCGCCACCTGCCCGGCGGGATCGAGCAGTACGTCGAGCTACGGCACGGGGCGCCGACGGTCTCGCCGGTCGCGCAGTCTCCGAAGCCACCACCGCTCTCTGCCGACGCGCCGCCGAGCGGCGCCGAGATCCACGCTGCTCGGAAGGACGTCCAGCGGTTCGAGCGCAAGCTCGCCAAGCTGGAGCAACGCCGGTCAGATCTCGAAACCGAGATTGCCGAGGTCACGAGCGATCACAAACTGTTGGAGACGCTGACCGCCGAGATCGCCGAAGTCGAAGGTGAGCGCGACGAACTCGAGGCTGCGCTGCTCGAACGCTACGAACTGCTGGAAAGCTGACGGCTCACGCCGGAGAGCCGAATGACTTACGCCGTCGCGCCGGCCGGCTGTCCGCCGAACCAACGCGTGAGCCGCTCCCTAGTTAGAACCTGTGACGGTTCCTTCACGCGGCTGAATGTGTCGCGCACCTCTTTGGCTACGTCTGGCTCGGCGGCCCAGGCTTTAAAGAGCACGTCGGTCGGCGGGAACTTCCCCCAGGAAAACGACCACTCGTAGTGTTCGGCTGCGCGCGCGTCGCGCCACGCCTCATACTGGGCGAGCTCGGGATCGCGGCCGGCGAGTGCCTCGCCGATGTAGATCGCCTGTTCAATCGCGTCGGAGATGCCTTGGGCGGTGCCGGGGTGCTTGAAGTGACAAGCGTCGCCGACTAGTGCCCAGCCCGGGCCTACCGGCCTGCGGAAGTACCCGCGCATCAGCGTTTCGGGGGCCACGATCAGCTCGAGAAACATCTCCGCGCGATCGAGTTCGGCGAAGTCGACTGAGTTAGGAAACCGGCGCAGCGTCTCGAAGTATCGCTCGCGCAGTTCGGGCTTAGAACCCTTGGTGAAATCCGCGTCGCCCCACGCGGTGATCAACGTAGTGTCGTCCTCGCCCGCCCAGCGGCTGAGAATCGCGTCGGACTTGATGTCGGAGGTCGCGAATCCGTCGTTTGGTAGCCCACGCCAATAGCCGAGCAGGTACGACACCTCGCCTCGGACCGGTCGCTCTTTCTCGATTCCAAGCTTCCCGGCGATGGTCGACGCCCGCCCGTCGGCGCCGAAGACCCAAGGTGCGCGAATCTGCTCGCCGTTCTCCAGCACGACGCCCGCGACCGGATCCTCGGTACTCCCCGGGCCGATCAGATCAACAACCTTCTGACCAAAACGGCTCTTCGCGCCGGCCGCCAGCGCGGTTTCGACGATCGCGCTGTCTAGTGCGACCCGCCGCGGTGCGGCGCATGTGTCAAAGCCGTCGACCGGCGTGAAGTTCCCGCCACTCTCGTGCCCGAAGCCGATCAATCTGAACTGCAGCATCGGAACCGTGTGCGCGGCCAACAATCGGTCAAGGATCCCCAGCTCGCTGAGTCGTGCGAGCGTATTCGGATAGATCAGATGGGTCGAGATCGTGTCGCTCGGGAACTCGTCGCGATCGATCAGCACGACCTCCATGCCCTGTCGCGCGAGCACGGTGGCGAGCGTCGATCCGGCGCATCTTGCACCGACGATGACCGCATCTACTTCTGTGACCGGACCGTGGTTTGTCGCTCCAGGTGTATTCACGCGGGATACCCCGATGCTCGATCAGTGGTGAGCAAATAGACAGCTCCCGGCGACGCTATTCCTCTGACGCGTCGCCGGTGCTGCGTGACCTATTTAATCACGCCAGCGAGCGCTGAGGCGGCCCCGATAGAGATGCCAGCTCGCAGATGTCCGCCGAAATTTGTGACTCAACGGTCACCAACCACCGCCACCGCCGCCGCCCGAAGCACCGCCGCTGACGCCACCGCCGGAAGACGAGCTGCTCGCCATTCCCGTGACCGAGCTGATCCCCGAGGTCATGCTGCCCAAGGCCGAAACGGCGAACGCGTTGTTGGCGATCGAGTTGAGGCCCGTCGTGTTGCTCGCCGCTGATGTGCCGTCCGCCGTGGTGCGCGGCATGTTCGTGATCACCTTCTTCGCGAACCCGAACGCCGCTGCATAGATCAGCGCCTCGTCCCAGATCTCTACGGTCAGCGGGTACTCGCGACTGAGGTCCATTTGGCGGAAGAAGTCCTGGTAGGTCTCCCATTTGCGCACGCGCTCTTCTTGTTCGAGCTTGAGCCTGTAGAAGGCGTCGCCTTCGATCGCGGCCCAGAACAGGACGCTGGAAAAGCCGAACAGCGGCAGCGCGATCCACGAGTCATCCCAGCGCGCCGCAGCATCGTTGGCGCCGCTGCCAAGCGTCACGATGATCGCCAGTAGAAACAGGATCCCTGCGAACACGCAGACAAATGTTCTGCGCACGTAGGCGCGATACGTGCGCTTGAGATTGAACTGCGGCATCTGAGCATCGAGCGCCTTGTTAAACGCGTCGATCTTGCTCTCGGCGAGACTCGGCTTGAGGTGCTTCTTCAGCTTGGTGAAGTCGGGAGCGCGCTCTGGGTGATCGTCGATTGCGCTCTGGAGTAGTTCGGCGATCGGTTGTTCCCAGGGCTCGACGGCGGTCTGGTCGAAGCCAGACTTCCCGACGTTGTTCATGATGCCGATGTCCTCTTTCTTTGTCGTCGACGGCATCACGCGAAAGATGTCGCGCTGCAACAAAGAGAGAAGCGTCGCCGAGACGAGATTCTCCGTTTCCGACCCGCCCATTGCTTTGGCGATCACCGGCGCCGGGATCTTCTCGGGCGGGTATTGGTAGCTGCCGCCGGCGGAGATCGGCTTCGTACGATCGCGACCGTATCTCAGGTAGAAGAGGTAGACGGCGCCTAGGCCGGCCAACGCGCCAGCTAGTGCCCAGAGCAGAAGCCAGATAAACGAACGCTCGCGCAGCTCGCTGCTGCGTTTGGCGCGGTCGGCGTTTTCGGCATCGATCCGCGCCTGTTCCTTTGCAATCGACGGAAGGATGTCGGAGTT
>JBASTN010000044.1:0-22141 GCA_049274915.1 Solirubrobacterales bacterium | reverse complement strand
GAGTGGCGACTCAGACGTGTCGGAAGTGACGTTTGCGGCGAGCCCGAGGATGTTTTCCTCGACGTCGTCGATCACTTGGGCAGACACGATCTCGATCTCGGAGGCTGAAATCTCATCAGCTGAAAGGGCTGTGGCTGAAAGGTCTGTGGCCGAAAGGTCTGGGGCGGGCAAGGCGATTTCGTCGTTGCCACTTCGGAGCGCGTCGACCCGGTCGATGTGTTTATCGAGCTGGGTCGTGCGCGTCGTGACCAGTTCATTCCAGCGCTTGTTCGTCGTGTTGATCGCGCCTTCGACCTTGTCCATTTGCTCCTTGTACATGTCCCACTGTTTGCGGAACTTGGCGATCGAGGACTGAATCTCTTTGGTGCGCGCCTCGAGTCGGAAGTTTTCGAGCGACTGGCGAATCACCGCGAGGACCGCGAACAGTGTCAGCGGCGAACAGATCACGACATGCTGCTTGAGCGCGAAGTCGACGATCTCGGGCTCACGTTCATGGATGAAGCCATAGACCTGCTCGTTGGGAATGAACACGAGTGTGTAGTCGAGTGTGCCGTCGTCTGGGTTGATGTAGTCGCGACCCGTGACCTCTTTGATGCGTTGCTTGGTGTCGCGCAAGAACTCCTTGGCGGCGCCTTCACGCTCGGGATCGGTGGGGGCATCGAGGTAGCGCTTAAACGCTGCCATCGGCATCTTCACGTCCATGTGCAGTTTGCGGTCGTCGGGCAGTAGGAAGGTGAAGTCGGGGCGATCGCCTTCGGAGGTGGTCTCCCAGCGCCGATAGTTGACGCCCTCGATGAAGCCGGCGAGTCGCAGTACGTCTTCGGCCACGCGCTCGCCCCACTGACCGCGGGATTGGCTGCCAGACAGCGCCTCGTTGAGCTTCGCGGTGTCTTGTCGCAGGGCCTCGGTGACGCTGCGCGATTCTTTGACCATCTCGGACACCTGGCTGATGCTGCGAACGCGTTCGGAGTCTGTCTTGGTGACGAACTCACGGACGTTCTGCAGTTCTTTGCGCAGGCCGTCGAGGCCTTTGTCGATCTCGCTTTGACGGTCTTTCAGTGCCTGCTGGTTGGCCTCGCCGACTTGCTTGAGCTGCGGCGTTGCGAGCTTCAGGAAGGTCTCGGCCTGCTGGTTTGCCATGCGCGACTGCGCCTCGAGCAGACGAGTTTCGAGAGCCTGTTCGGATGCGGTGCGATTGCGCTCGAGCTCTTCGACGAGCGCGTCGCGCTCGGCTTGGTCGGTTTGGTTCTGATGAGCCAGAGTTCGCGGCAGTACCGCCACCACGTAAGCGGCGAGTGCCATGAAGGCGACGACGAGCACAATCAGTAGGACCAGTTCCATGTGTTTCATCTTGCCATTCGCGCGGGACGGAACGTACGTTCGCTGCCGCAATTTGCATGGATCGGTCCTCGTTGAATCGAGAAAGTCTCAGTTTTGGTGCATATATGCATTGAAATGGTCTTGATCCGTCGTAGATGGATCCCTAGGTTCGCCACGTGGAACCGACGAATCGGCCGATGTTGATCGTGTACGCCGCGGCCGCACTCGCGGTGGCGCTGGTCGGCGCGCGCTACATGAAGTCGGTCGGCTCAGAGGCCGCGGTCGGTGCGACGGCGCCGATCGGCGCGTTTGTAGCACCGTCGTCGACTGGTGCGACTGGTGCTTCTGAGGCGGGGTTCCGCGGATCAGGTGGGTTGGTCGTGCACGTCGCCGGCGCCGTCCGCAAGCCGGGGGTAGTCCGCGTTGACGATGGCGACAGAGTCGGTGACGCTATTCACGCAGCGGGCGGTCCACGGCGCGGGGCCAATCTCGACCAGATCAATCTTGCGATGCGGCTGAGCGACGGTCAGCAGGTGATCGTCGCCGCTCGGGGATCTCCCGGCGCCGAAGGCGCCAGCGGATCGACCGGGCCGATCAGTTTGAACGCGGCGACAGTTGAGCAATTGGACGGACTCGACGGGATCGGCCCAGGTCTCGCGGCCAAGATCATCGCGTATCGCACCGAACATGGCGGGTTTCGTTCGGTCGAAGAACTTGGCGAGGTCCCGGGAATCGGCGACAAACGGATTGAGTCGCTGCGCGCCCAGCTTCAGCCATGACCGCGGCAGTGAAAATGCTGCGTGAGAACCCACGTCACCTGTTGGCGGCTTCGCTGGCCATCGGGATCGCGTCGGCCCAGCTTCCCGAGCCGGCGATCACGATCGCCGCGATGGTCTTGACTCTTGCGTGTCTCAGTCTGCGGATGCGGCTGGCCCTCGCACTTGCGGCATGCGCCCTACTGGTGGCGGGCGGAGGCCTTGGGCAGCTTCGCCTGGCAAAGATCGACTCCGATCCGCTCTCGGCGGTTCCGCGCGGCGAGGTTGAGCTGCGCGGCTATCTGCTTGAGCATCCGCGAATGAGCGAGTTCGGCGGATCGGCGCGCACCCGGGTAATGCTCGCCGACGGCCGATCGCAGACGATCGAGATTCGCACGCGGACACCGATGTCCGCTGCGGCGATCGGCGCCGAAGTCCACGCACGCGGTTCACTCCGCGCGATCGAGATTCCCAGAAAGGGATCGCCCGCGTCGGTCGCCTATGCGCGCAACCTACTTCGCACTGGTGTGCGGCGCAGGCTGCACGCGGATTCGGTCACGTTGACCGGCGCACGAAGAGGCGGCCTGTTCGGTGTCATCGATTCGATTCGAGATCGCTCAGAACGCACGATCGCCACCGGTTTACAGAGCGAATCGGCCGCGCTGCTGCGCGGGATGGTGATGGGCGGAGATGCCGGGATCCCCGACGAGACGACCGCAGCGTTCAAGGTTGCTGGATTAAGTCACATTTTGGCCGTGTCGGGCCAAAATGTACTGCTGCTCGTGATCCTGGTTCAGGCGATCGCCGGGGCGGCAGGCATGGGTCGCAGGCCGCGAATCGTGATACCGATTGCCCTGATCTGCGTCTATGTCCCGCTGTGCGGGGCGCAGGCATCGGTCGTTCGTGCGGGTGTGATGGGACTGGCTGGACTGGTCGCGCTGCTGGCATCGAGGCCGTCGGCACGGATCTACGCACTGCTCCTAAGCGCGATCGTCGTTCTCGCGCACAACCCGCGCGCGGTCGCCGATGTCGGCGCACAGTTGAGTTTCGTCGCGGTCCTCGGGATCATGGCGTTCGCTCGCCCGGTCGCAGACCGGGCCGCGCGGCGAATCCCACGCTGGGCGGCCGAGGCGCTTGGTGCGACCGCTGGCGCCACGCTCACGACCGCGCCATTGATGGCGTTTCACTTCGGCACCGTCTCGATCGTCTCGCTAGCGGCGAATGTGCTCGGCGAGCCGATCATCGGACCGATTGTCTGGCTTGGATCGCTAGCCGCCGCGATCGGACAGATCAGTCAGCCGGTTGGTGCGTTGCTCAATGCGCCAAACGGGTTTCTGCTGGGCAGCTTGATCTCACTCGCACATGCCGCCGCGAGTGTTCCGGGAGCGCAGGTGGAGCTGAAGGGGTTTGGCCAGGCGTGGCTTGCGCTCTCATATGCGCCGATCGTGATTCTTGCGGCGATCGCCAATGGAGTCACTAGCCGGTGGGGTCGGGCCAGGCAGGCGCTTGGGTGGGTCGGCGACCGGGCGGGAACGTTGTTCGCGCGCCACCGCACCTTGACGCTGTTCTGCGTCATTCCGGCGATCGGAGCGATGGCATGGCTGGTCACGCCGTCGCCTCAAGGGGATCGCGTTCCCCGGCCGTCGATTGTCTTTCTCGATGTCGGACAGGGCGACGCAGCGCTGCTGCTCGGATCGGATGGATGTGAGGCGCTGATTGACGGCGGCCCGCCCGGCAGGCAGATCGTTAAAAGATTGCGTGACCTCGGAGTCGAGAGGCTCGAGCTGATGATCGCGACGCATCCGCAGCTTGACCATGATGGCGGCCTGGGTGAGATCGCGCGGGCAGGCAAGCCGAGCGTCTCCGGCTTCCTCGACGGCGGTAGCGGAACCGCTGATCGGCGGTACCACGACCTTCAGGAGATGCTGGCGGCCGGCGGCACGGATTCTCGTCCTGCCGAGGCCGGCGAATTATGGAGCTGCGCCGACCTTTCGATCGAAGTGCTCGGGCCTTCCCGTCGAGAATCGGGGGCGCCACCTCCGTCAGACCCCAACACCCGTGCCGCAGTGACTCTCGCGACCGTCGGCACAATGCGTTTCTTTGCATCTGGTGACGCAGAAAGTCCGCAACTCAACGCTCTGGCGTTGCCGCGCGCGGAGATCTTCAAAGCGCCTCATCACGGCAGCGCGGATCCCGGTCTGAGCTCCACGCTGCAACGAGTCGGACCACAGATCGCACTGATCGGGGTCGGCACAGAAAACCGTTTTGGCCATCCGACTCCGCAGGTGCTCACCGATTTCGCCGCCGCGGGAGTTCGCGTGCTGCGTACTGACCAACTCGGCGACATCGTCGTTAGCGCCAACAGCAACGGATCAGTCAGCGCTCGACCGCTGAGCGATTGACGATGCGCCTCAGGCCCACCGAGCCGTGGCGTATCGTCATCGACCGATGGCAGAGCTCAAACCGGCATACCTCTTCACCGGCGATGACGAGGTCAAAATCGATCAGGCGCGCAAGCGCCTCGCCTCGCGCGCCGAGGCCGACGGCGCGGTGCTCGAGTCGCTGTTTGCCGACGCCTGCACGCCCGAGAGCTTCGCCGGGTCGCTGCTGTCACCGAGTTTGTTGCCGGGCACAAGGATCGTTTTGGCCGACGGCGTAGAGACTTGGCGCGCGGCTGACATCGACCCGGCCGTCAATGCCATCGGGGCACTCGCCGATCGAAGCCTCGACGCGGTTGCTGTGCTGATCTGTCGAAAGAAGCCGCTCAAAGCAATCGAGCAGGCGATCGTCGGCGTCGGCGGCGAGGTCCGAGAGTTCAAACCGCCATCGGCGAAGGAGCTTCCAGGCTGGCTTGCATCTCAGGCAGAGCGTCTCGGTGTCCAGATCGAAGTGGCCGCCGCGCGGCTGATGATCGACACCGTCGGCGAGCCCGCCAAACAGCTTTCGGCCAGCCAACGCTGGAACCAGAAACGGCGGCTCTTGTCTGAGCTGGAGAAGCTCGCGATGTACGTCGGCCCGCAGGGAACGATTACCAGCGAAACAGTCACCCAGCTCGTGTCCGGCGAAGCCTCGGCGGCGATCTTCGATCTCACCGATGCCGCGGTCACCGGTCGACGCGACATCGCGATCCGCCTGGCGCAAGACATGCTCAACGCCGGCGAGGCTCCACCTCGAATCGTTGCGATGCTTGCCCGTAGTTTCGGTCAGGCGCAGCGCGCCGCCGCGCTAATCGAAGCCGGCAAGGGAGACTCTCTGGCTGCCGAACTGAAACTTCCCGACTGGATTGCGGGAAAGATCGCCAGTCAGGCGCGTGCCCGCGGAGGCACGGCGCTGCGCTCCGCGGTGGTTGAGATCGCGAGATTGGACGACGCTGTCAAGGGCGGAAGCGCGCTAGACACACGAACGGAACTGCTTCGATCACTCAGCCGCATTGCGAGCTGATGAGCGCTGAGCAGAGGCCCAGCGGATATGCGACGAGGGCGAAGTGCGAAGAGGGCGAAGTGCGAAGGGGGCGAAGTGCGAAGGGGGCGCTAAGCGCTGATCTTCGCGCGAATGCGAGCGGCGCGTGACTTCTTGCGAGCGCCGTTGTTCTTGTGAAGCGCGCCGCGCTTGACGGCCTTGTCGATCTTCGAGGTCAGTGCCTTGAGTTCGGTCTCGGCTGCTGCGGCGTCGCCGCCGTCAGCCGCGGCCTCGAGGCGACGGAAGTAAGTCTTGATCGCCGACGTGTAACGACGGTTTTCGTCGCGCTCGCGCTCGGCTCGAAGAATGCGCTTTTTCTGTGAAGTGATGTTTGCCATGGGTTTAGGCTTGCCCGGCGAATGAGGCCGAACAGGGCGTAAGTGTAGAGGGCGAAGATCGATCATTCAGATAACAAGCAAGGGGAGACCCACGAGACCGCTGCCGAGCAGGCCGGCCCGGCTTCCGCAGCGCCCGCTCGCCGCCTGGCTTTCAGCGCATTTTTCTTCTCTTCTGCAACAGGCCTGTCGCGGATCGCAGGCCTAATTCGCGAGATTGTCGCGGCGAGCTACTTCGGTGTTACCGGCGTGGCATCTGCCTTCACCACGGCCTTCTTGATCCCGAACATGGTGCGTTCGCTGTTTGCCGATGCGGCATTACAGGCAGCGTTCGTGCCGGTATTCACCGAACTGATCGACCGTGGTGAGCGAAAAGAGGCATTTCGGCTCGCCAGCACGCTTTTCTACTTAATGTTGCTCGTGCTCGGCGCGATCACCGCGCTGTTCGTGTTGCTGGCGCCGTGGGTGACGCCGCTGTTTGCGCCCGGATACAGCCCGGAACTGATGGATCTGACGGTCAGCCTGTCGCGAGTGCTCTTCCCGATCGTGCTGCTGCTCGGTCTAAGTGGGCTGTTCGTCGGAATGCTCAATGCCTTCGACCACTTCGAAGTCCCGGCGATCGCGCCGCTGTTCTGGAACATCGCGATCATCGCCGCGATCGTCGGGCTCGTCCCGGTGTTCCCGGAAGACGACCAGATCTACGCCTACGCGATCGGCGTGCTGATCGGAACAGTGATTCAGATGCTGATGCCATTGCCGCTGCTCAAGAAGCGAGCGGACGGCGAGCGTTTCGGGCGGACGTTCAACTGGCGCGACCCGAATATCCGCAAGGTTCTGGTGCTGATGCTGCCGGTGACCCTCGCGCTGGGCCTGATCAATGTCAACCTGGTTATCAACGGAGCGGTCGGTTCGCTCGTCAGCGAAAGTGCGCCGGCCGCGATCGATAAGGCATTTCGCGTTTACATGCTGCCGCAGGGCATGTTTAGCGTCGCGATCGCAACGATCCTCTTCCCGACGCTGTCGCGCTTCGCAGCGCGGCGAGATTTCGATTCGCTGCGAGCATCGATGGCCAACGGTATTCGGCAGATGTTTCTGCTGCTCACGCCAGCGGCCGCGGCGACCGCCGTTCTTGCGGTGCCGATCGTGCGGTTGATCTACGAACGCGGCGTGTTCGATGCCAACGCAACCGATCTGGTGGCCGACGCGCTCTTCTGGTTCTCGTTCAGCCTGCCCTTCAGCGGCGCGAACTTGCTCTATGCAAGGACGTTCTTTGCGCTTCAACGTCCCTGGTTCACCACGTTGATCTCGGTCGGAAACCTCGCGATCAACCTGGTTTTAGCGTTGCTCTTCTACGAGCCGTTCGGGGTCGGCGGAATCGTTGCGGCGACTGGGATCGCGACGATCGCGATGGCAATCGCTCAGGCGCTGTATTTGCGGCCGCGGCTCGGCGGGATCGAGGCAACCGAGACGATCGTCGCGGTCGCGAAGATGCTGATCGCGTCACTGCTGCTCGCCGCAGTGAGCTACGGCGTGTGGTTCGGGCTCGATGACGCGCTCGGCCGCGCGCTGTCGGCCCAAATCATCTCGCTCGTGGTCGCGCTGACCGCTGGCGGTGTCGTCTACGCGGGCACTGTGTACGCGATGGGAATTGCCGAGGCGCGTCAGATCACAGAGCTGATCGCTGGACGACTGCGTCGCTAGCTAGGTCGTGCTCGACTCGTGGGTATCAACTGCCGTTAAAGAGACTCCACGGCGCCCCCGGTCATAATCACGCGTCAATGGAGATCCCCGCAGACCGCATTCGCAACTTCTCGATCATCGCGCACATCGACCACGGCAAGTCGACGCTGGCCGACCGCATTCTCGAGGTCACGCATACAGTAGAGAAGAAGCACATGAAGGCTCAGCTGCTCGACAGCATGGACCTCGAGCGCGAGCGCGGCATCACGATCAAGTCGCAAGCGGTTCGTGTTCTCTACGATGCCGACGACGGTGAGACTTACCAACTGCACCTGATCGACACTCCCGGCCACGTCGACTTCACCTACGAGGTTTCGCGCTCGCTGGCCGCTTGCGAGGGAGCGTTGCTCGTGGTTGACGCGGCGCAAGGGGTGGAGGCGCAGACGCTCGCCAACACATACCTCGCGGTCGACGGCGGACTCGAACTGATCCCGGCGATGAACAAGATCGATCTGCCGAGCGCCGAGCCGGAGCGAGTCGCCGGTGAGATCGAAGAACTGCTCGGCGAGCCCGCCGAGAACGTTCTGAAGATGAGCGCCAAGACCGGCGAGGGCGTGCACGAAATGCTCGAATCGATTGTCAAAAAGATTCCGCCACCGGTCGCCGACCGCGAAGCTCCGCCGCGTGCGCTGATCTTCGACAGCGAGTTCGACCAGTACCGCGGCGTGATCGCCTACGTGCGAGTCGTCGACGGCGAGTTCACCAAGGGCGACTCGATCAAGACTTTTCAGACTCCGACCAAGGCGAATATCGAGGACATCGGATTCTTCGGACCGAAGATGACGCCGGTGCCGAAGCTCAAGGCAGGCGAGGTCGGTTACATCATCACCGGCATCAAAGACGTCGCAAAGCTGCGCGTCGGTGACACGATCACGACCGAAGGCAATCACGCCGCCGAACCGCTGCCCGGCTATCGCGAGGTCCAGCCGATGGTCTTCTGCGGGCTCTTCCCGGTCAGCACCGACGACTTCGAGGATCTGCGCGACGCGCTTGAAAAGCTAAAACTCAACGATGCCGCGCTGACGTATGAACCCGAGACCTCGCGCGCGCTCGGATTCGGCTTCCGCTGCGGCTTTCTTGGTCTTTTGCACATGGACATCGTGCGCGAGCGTCTTGAGCGCGAGTACGACCTCGACCTGCTGGCGACGCCGCCGAACGTGCACTACGAGGTCACGCTGACCAACGGCGATGAGATTCAGGTCAACTCACCGTCAGACATGCCCGAGCGGGTCGTGATCGAGGAGATCCGCGAGCCGTTCATCCGCGCGACGATTCTCACCCCGCGTGAGCACGTCGGCACGGTGATGGAACTTTGTCAGGAGCGGCGCGGGGTTCACGTAGACATGCAGTACATCTCCGAGTTGCGTATGCAGATCACCTACGACCTGCCGCTCGCCGAGATCGTGCTCGACTTCTTCGACCAGCTCAAGTCGCGCAGCCGCGGATACGCGTCGTTCGACTACGACATCAGCGGAATGCAGGCGTCCGACCTCGTGCGACTCGACATTTTGCTCGGCGGCGAGTCGGTCGACGCGCTCTCGATGGTTGTCCACAAGGACAAGGCGTACCCGGCCGGCCGAATGATCACCGAGCGACTTAAGGAGCGGATCCCTCGCCAGCAGTTCGATGTCGCGATTCAGGCCGCGATCGGCGCCGCGATCGTCGCGCGTGAAACCGTCAAAGCCGTCCGCAAGGACGTCACCGCCAAGTGTTACGGCGGCGACATCTCGCGCAAGCGCAAGCTGCTGGAGAATCAGAAGAAGGGCAAGAAGCGGATGAAGCAGGTCGGTCGCGTCGAGGTGCCGCAGGAGGCGTTCCTTGCGGTGCTGCAGCTGGACGACGCCACCGCAGACTGATTTCGGCCGATCGCCGCCGATCGGTTCCCCGGCCTGCGTCCCCCTTTACTGGTAGTTTTTGCGATCAATTCGATGCCTGGTGACCGTCGGGCTGATTTCTTAAGGGGAAGCGCAATGATCGACGATGAACGACCTGGAAACCCGGTAGGCGAACCGGATTCAACCGACGAACCACGTGTCGAGGAGTCGAATCCGTCGAGTTCTGGCGTTACAGAGTCCACCCCGGTCGCGGGTTGGTACCCGGATCCCGACGCACCTGGGCAGCAGCGCTACTGGGACGGCAACGCTTGGGGAGAGAGCCAGGCCGTCGCGTCGACTCCGGACGCGGTTGTGAACACCACGATCAAGAGCGACCAAGATCGCAAGGCCGCGCTCGCGCTGCAGCTTCAGTTCGCAGCGGCACAAGGTGGCCGCATCGAATCGCAGAGCGACTTTCAGGCTGTGGTTGTTAAGGGTCAGAAGGTCAACCATGTTCTTCACGCGATCGTCACGCTGTTTACCTGTGTGTGGGGCATCGCCTGGATTGTTTTCGCAATCAATGGTGGCGAGTCACGTGAGATGATCGTCGTCGATGAGTTCGGCAACGTCCAGATCCAGCGGCTTGGAAAGTCTTAGTCGCTCCTCACTTTCGTCTGACGGCATGACCGTCGGCATGCTTGGGGCAATGGCGATCGCCGCACGACTGGCGAAGGTCGATAGTGCCCCGGGCGCGCCGATCGAGTTGAGAGGCCGCCTGTTTCCGCAGGTTTGCATGGTGAAGCGGCTAACGGGGCGCTCGTGCCCGATGTGCGGCGCGTCGCGGGCCATGGTGTTGTTGATGAACGGCAACGTCCGCTCTGCGCTGCGGTCGAACCCACTCTCGCCGCTCATTGCTGCAGTTCTCGTTAACACTCTGGTTCGCTCGTCACGACGAATCCTCGTGTCGAGGTATTGAGCCCGCGCGAGCGGGCTCTTCATCTTGCGTGACCTTCCCGCAGCCGAGCGCGCGCCTCCGCACGCACTAAACTCGCAGCGCAGTTTCGCTTGTCGCCCGTTCAACAAGATTGCTGGGCGACCCATCCTCCTCCCAATCCAAGGAGCAGTTTCAGTGGCTATCAAGACCGATGCGGTGGGCAAGACGTTCCCATCAGTCGAGTACGTCGTCGGGACCGAGAAGATCCGCGAGTTCGCGGCGGCGACCTTCGACGACAACCCGCTTTCTAATGACGAAGAGGCCGCCAAGGCTGCCGGTTTCTCCGGTCTCGTCGCACCGCCGATGTTCGCGGTCGTGTTCGGGGGCCGTGCTTCGGCGCCGGCGATGTTTGACCCGGACGTCGCGATGAACTTCGCGATGATGGTTCACGGCTCGCAGGACTTCACGTTCCACAAGCCGGTAGTGGCCGGCGACCGCATCACGACCACCGCTTCGGTCAAGTCGATCGAAGAGAACGGCGGCAAGGGCTTTTACGTATTCACCACCGAGTCGGTTAACCAGGACGGCGAGCCCGTCGTGACTGCCGACTGGACTTGCATCGTGAGGGGTGTCTGACATGGGATTCGCAACTGGAGACAAGATCGACGAAGTCCGCATCACGCCGGACAAGTACGTTCCGCACCGCTACGCCGGTGCCTCGGGTGACTTCAACCCGATTCACATCGACAAGGAGTTCGCCACTACGGTCGGACTGCCTGGCACGATCCTCCACGGCCTCTGGTCGATGGCCCAGGTCGCTCGCGCAGCGACGCAGGCAGCGGGCAACGATCCGACGAAGGTGAAGAAGTTGTCGGCGCAGTTCCGCGGTATGGGTCAGCCGGAGACCGAGATCGTCGTTACCGGCGAGGTCACCGAGGCGGACAACGGCACGGCAAAGATCGCGCTCGAAGCGGCGCAGGGCGACAGCAGGATCATTCGCAACTCGGTTGCGGTTGTCGACGCCTCTTAGTCGGCTGATTCCGCTTGCACTGAGAAGGCCGCCCGGGGAAACCCGGGCGGTTTTTTCTTTATGGTTGATGTCTGACTTGAAACGGCAAAGCATGCGAGAAGCACTGCGAGGAGTACTGGGATGAGCGATTGGATCAAAGAAGACGTCAGGTTCAAGAGCGGCGACGGCGAATGTGGTGCGTGGCTCTACAAGCCCGAAGGTGTCAAGAACCCGCCCGTCGTAGTGCTGTGTCACGGTCTCGGCGCCACCCGCGAGCGTCGGCTCGACGCGTACTGTGAGCGTTTCGCCGAGGCCGGTATCGCTGCGCTCGCTTTTACCTATCGCCATTTCGGCGACAGCAGTGGGTCGCCGCGGCAACTCTTAGACATCGGTAAGCAACGAGCCGACATTCGTTCGGCCTTGCGCTACGCTCGCGCCCGGCGCGATCTCGACGGCACGCGCGTCGCGCTGTGGGGTAGCTCATTCGGCGGCGGGCACGTGATGTCGATCGGTGCGGAAGACCCGAATCTCCTTGCTGTTGTCGCGCAGTGTCCGTTTACGGACGGTTTGGCCTCCGGCGGTACGCTCGGTCCTGTCAGCACGGCGCGCCTCGGTGTGCGTGCGATTGCCGACGCGGCCGGTTCACTTTTCGGGTGCCATCCGATCTACGGAAAGCTGTCGGGCAGGCCGGGCGATCCGGCGATGATGACGGCACCTGATGTGGTCGCGGGGATGAAGCGCCTCGCCGGCGACAAGCCGTTCGACAACGATGTTTCCGCACGGGCGGGCCTAGCGGCACTGACTTACAGGCCGGGTCGCCGGCTCAAGGACATCGCCTGCCCAGTGCTCGTCTGCGTATGTGAAAAGGACACGGTCGCGCCGGCCTCGCCGGCGATCAAGTACGTCGAGCAGTCGCCGAATGCCTCGATCAAGACCTACCCGATCGGGCACTTCGATATCTACTTCGACAAGTGGTTCGAGCGGGCTGTCAGCGACCAGACCGCGTTTCTGCAGGACAAACTCGGGGTGGTCGTCGAACCGGTCGCCGCAACTTCCGCCTGAGTTCGGCTACTTCAGGTCGTCGCGGGTGAAGCGGATGGCGCCGGGGATCGCGATTGCGGCGACCCAGCCCAGGCCGAGCAAAATCCCGCCAGCGAGTGAATGCGTCCCGGCGAACCCTGGGTCGCTCGTCGCGAATGCCGCGTCCACCGATCTGAGCGCAACACCGAAGGTGTAGTCGCGGATAGTCTCAGAGATCCCCAACAGCTCGTCGATCACGAAAACCATCGCGAAGGTAGCGATCAAACCGCCGGTAAAGCTGCGCACGAGCAGTGTGATCGCACCGGCGAGTAGTGCGACGAGCGTGCCCTGCAATGCGAGCGATGGCACTAGCTCGAAAGCCTCGCCGGTGACGATGTCGATCGAGTTGCTCGACGAGATTGCAATCGCTACAAGCGCCGACAGCGCCCCGTAAGCCGCAAGAAATGCTCCGGTAACAACGGTGACGACCAAGAACTTTGCGGCGACGATGACCGGCCGGCGCGGTTCAGTTGTAACCGTGCGACGCATGGTGCCCTGAGCAAAATCCAGACCAAAGACCCACGCGCCGAAGACCAGCGCACCAATCATTCCGGGGACAAAGGCCGCGAAGACGGGAGCGTCGCGATAGACGTCGTCCTCGGCGGGCGTGGTCGCTAATACGACGACAGCGACGATTGTGCTGATCACGAAACAGGCCGCCGCGATCACCATCGGTGTTGGCAGAATGCGGACCTTCATCAGTTCGGCGCGGAGAATTGTCATGCGCCGACGTCCCCTGAGTGCGAGCCCGTCATTCCGAGGAAGGCGGCTTCGAGATCGACCTGCTGCGGATGCAGTTCGTGCAGATAGATTCCAGCTTCGGCGAGCGCACGAGAGATCTGAGCGCCGTTCTCGATCTCGCCAGTGATCAGCATCTGACCGGTTTGGTCGATTGCGACCGTGAATCCTTGAGCCTGGAGTGCGCCGGTCGCCGCGGTGCGTTGCCGATCATCGACACGCACGAGATGCCCGCCCGTTGCCGCGCCGGCAATTGCGTCGTCGACCGTTCCATCCATCACCAGCTTGCCGCGATCGATGATCACCAGGTGGTCCGCCGTTTTCTGAACCTCGGCAAGGACGTGTGAGCTGACGAGCACGGTGGTGCCCTGACCGGGCAGCGATCGAATCAGTTCGCGAATCTCGACGACGCCGGCTGGGTCGAGGCCGTTGGTTGGCTCATCGAGGATCACCAGCTCGGGCTCGTTGAGCAGGGCGAGCGCAAGGCCGAGGCGCTGACGCATGCCCAGCGAATACTTCTTTGCGCGGTCGCTGGAGCGCGAGGAAAGGCCGACTTGGTCGAGCATGCGCCCGATCCGCGGGTCCTTGCGACCGATTCCGAGGCTGACGGCGTGCAGTTCTAGATTCCCACGGCCCGTCGCATTGGCGTACAGCGCGGGCTCTTCAACGTGGGCGCCGGTGCGACGCAGAGCGTCACCGAACCCGGCCTGACCAGCTGACGTTCCGAACAGCGACGCGCGTCCACCACTGGAACGGGCGATACCAAGCAGTACGCGCATCGCCGTCGACTTGCCGGCGCCATTGGGGCCGAGCAGCCCAGTCACGCTGCCGGTTTCGACGTTGAAGCTCAACGAGTCGATTACGGTGCGTGACCCGTAGCGCTTCGAGACGTTCTCAAAATTGACGAGGCTGGCCATTGGTGAGCGCGACGGTATCGAAACTATCCTTCACTTGATGCTGACCCCCCGGCAAGAACAGATCCTGCGGATCGTCGTTGACACGTACACGCACGACGGCGTGCCGGTCGGCTCACGCGCGATCGCCGATCGCGAGGACGTCGACTACGGGCCGTCGACCGTGCGTAACGAGTTCGCTGTTCTCGTTAGCCACGGCTACCTGGAGCAACCGCACACTTCGGCAGGACGGCGCCCGACGGAGGCCGGCTACCGCTACTTCGTAGACGAGCTGCTCGCCAATCGCGACTCACCGCCCGCGCGCGCGCTGCCTGCGATCGAGCTGACCTACGACCGCCGCGAGATCGGTGAAGCGATTCGCCGTACGACCGAAACCTTGGCCGAGGCGACCGAGCTGATGGCGCTGATCTCCGCGCCGCCGCTCTCGACCGAGGACATCCTGCGTGTCGAGTTGATTCGCCTTCAACCGCGCAAGGTCGCGGTCGTCGTGATCACGACATCAGGCAACGTCACGAAGCGGGTCGTGGACTTTGACGGTGAGGTCGACCACGGCCTCGCACAGTGGGCTACCGGCTACCTCAACGACGTTCTGAAGGGTGTCCCCTTCGGAGCCCGCACGACGCGAAGTCGTCTGTTCGCGCCGGATCTCTCGGCGACCGAGCGTGGTTTTGTCGAGGCGATCTCCAGCGTTTTTCTCGAGCCGCCGCCGGGCGACGAGACACTCTTCGTCGGCGGAGCGGGCAATTTGATCGGCGAGGGTCACGCCCAGGGCATTCCGCGTCTCGACCGGTTGATGAGCGCGCTCGAAGAGCGAGCAACCGTCACGCAGATTCTGCGCGCACGACTTGACGAGCGCGGGGTTTACTTACGGATTGGCCACGAGAACGAGGTCGTCGCCCTGGTCGGAGCGAGCTTTGTTGGCGCAAACTACGGAACGCACACGCGCAACCTCGGTTCGGTCAATGTGATCGGCCCTGTGCGGATGGACTATCCCCGCGCGATCGCCTCGGTTCGTTACGCCGCCGCTCGCCTCTCAGAGTTTGTCGATGACGTTTATGCCTAGCTCTGCAACCGCTCAGGTGATCTGCTGATGGCGACAACTCGCGATTACTACGAGATCCTCAGCGTCGAACGCGACGCCGACGAGGCGACGATCAAGAAGGCGTTCCGCCGTCTTGCGCGCACACATCACCCTGATGTCAACGACTCGCCTGAGGCCGAGGAAGAGTTCAAAGAGATCGCTGCGGCTTACGAGGTGCTCAGCGACAGCGACCGCCGCGCGACCTACGACCGTTTTGGCCACGAGGGCCTGCGCAGCAGCGGCGGCGAGCCGGATTTCAGTGGATTTGGCGATTTCAGCAGCATCTTCGAGGCATTCTTCAGCGGCCAGGCCGGGGGCATGTTCGGCGGCGGAAGCGGTGCCGGGCGCGGGCCCCGTCAGGGTGGCGATCTCGCGATCGAGACGACGATCGAACTGGCCGACGTGATCAGCGGCCGCAAAGTTGATCTCGAGTTTGAAGTGATCGAAACCTGCGAACGTTGCGACGGAACCCGCGCCGAGCCGCCGACGGCGCCCGAGACCTGTGAGAAATGCGGCGGCGCAGGTCGCTTGCGCGTTGTTTCTCGGACCGTGCTTGGGCAGGTCGCGCGCGAGATGGTTTGCGACGAGTGCGAGGGGATGGGAGAGGTCGTCTCGTCGCCTTGCGTCGAGTGTCAAGGCAAGGGGCGAGTTCGTGTCGAACGTGACATCTCGATCGATATCCCGGCGGGAATTTCTGACGGCCAGCAGGTGCGGGTCCACGGCCGAGGGCATGCCGGAGCCGGTAAAGGTCCACCTGGCGATCTGTACGTCGCGGTCAACGTTGCTGAGGACGAACGGTTTCACCGCGAGGGCAGCGAACTCTATTTGGTTGCGGATGTCACAGCGCACGACGCGATGCTCGGGACGACCGTCGAGATCGAGACGCTCGACGGGCCGAAGGACATCGAGATCAAGTCGGGCACTACGCACGGCGAAGAGATCAAGATCAAGGGTCATGGCCTGCCGGGGATCCGTAGCTCGGTGCGCGGTGACCTACACGCAGTCGTGAACCTTCAGGTGCCACACAACCTGACGGCCGAGCAGCGCGACCTGCTCGAGCAGTTCGGCAAGACTTTGACCGAAGAAAACCTGCGTGATCCCGGCAGCGAGGGTCTGCTCTCGCGACTGCGCCGGGCACTGCGGTGATCCGTCTTGCAGTGCGCTGTCGCGCCGAACACGCCGAGCTCGCGCTCGCGCAGCTGATCGAGCTCGCCCCGACCGGCATCGAAGAGGTGCGTGACGGCGACATCGTCGAGTACGCGATCTACGGTCCGCCTGGCGAGGTTCCGACCTTGCCGGATCTTCAAGTCGCTGTTGGCGACGATTTGGTCGAGGTGCGCACAACGGAGGTTCCTGACGACTGGCACGAGCGCTGGAAGCAGTTTCACGGAGCGGTCTTGATCACCGGAGAGCGCGGCGAGATCGACCTGCGGCCGAGCTGGGAAGACGGCGAAGCTCGCGCCGAAGCCACCGCAATCGTGCTTGACCCGGGTCAGGCGTTCGGGACTGGGTCGCACCCAACGACCCGACTATGCCTGCAGTTGCTGCTCGATCTCGAACCGGGTGGCGAGGTTGTCGATCTCGGGTGTGGTTCAGGCGTGTTGGCGATTGCCGCAGCGAAGCTCGGCTGGTCGCCGGTGCGTGGCTACGACCACGACCATCTTGCCGTTGATGCGACCGTCGTCAACGCGCGCGACAACGACGTTGAACTAGTCGTCGATCAGTTTGATCTCCGCGGAGAGCTGCCAGACCTGGCACCGACTGTGCTGGCCAATTTGATGCGGCCGTTGCTACTGAAGGTGGCTGGATTGGTGCCGAACCACCACGGCGTCAAGAGCGTGATCCTGTCGGGACTGCTCGATGACGAGGCCGACGAGATCTCCGCCGTCTACGCGGCACTCGGGCTTTGTGAATCGCGTCGAGTCAGCGAAGGCGGCTGGACCGGCCTGCTTCTGCGCGCCGCGTAGACGTAGACTGGCGCGCGATGCGAGCAGCAACGATTTCTGATGGCGTGATCGCCGTCGCAGAACACCCCGACCCGATACCCGGCAACGGTGAGGCTCTCGTGCGCGTGCGAGCGGCCGGACTCAACGGCGCAGACATGTTGCAGTTGAAGGGCGCATATCCCGCGCCACCCGGCTCGCCAGCCGACATTCCCGGGCTCGAGTTCGCCGGAGAAGTCGCGGCGCTCGGCGAGGGTGCCAATCGCTTCGCCGTCGGCGACCGCGTGATGGGAATTGCTGGAGGTGGCGGACAGGGCGAACTGTTGGCAGCTCATGAGCGGCAGCTGATGCTCGTGCCCGGTTCGCTCGACTGGCCGCAGGCGGGTGGACTTCCCGAAGTATTTACGACTGCGCACGACGCGCTCTTCACGCAGTGCAACCTGCAACTCGGCGAGCGGCTGCTGGTTCATGGCGGCGCCGGGGGCGTAGGGACCGCCGCAATCCAGCTCGGTGTCGCGGCGAGTGCGCGCGTGACTACCACCGTGCGCAATGGCGGGCTGCACGACGCGGTGTCGGCACTCGGTGCTCACGCGGTAATCGATCCCGAGGGTTTCGAGGAGCACGGGCCGTTCGACGTAATTCTCGAACTGGTCGGCGCGCCGAACATGCCCGGCAACCTCAAGGCGATCGCAACCGACGGCCGAATCGCCGTGATCGGCGTCGGAGCCGGGTTCAAGGCGGAAGTCAACCTGCTCGCGCTGATGGGCAAACGGGCCGCGCTGCGCGGTTCAACGCTTCGCGCACGTCCGTTAGAAGAGAAGGCCGCAACGGCTCGCGCCGTTGAACGCTACGTGTTGCCACTCATCGAGCGCGGCGACGCAATAGTCCCCGTCGCCGAGACGTTTCCGCTCGAAGATGTCGCCGTCGCCTACGAGCGTTTCGCTGTAGGCGGCAAGCTCGGCAAGATCGTCCTGACGATTTAGCGACGGTTAAGGCTGCGGCTTCGTGGTCTATCGATCGCCGCCGCGCATTACCCTGAACCCATGGCGATACTCGAGCAACTCCAAGCTGATGTGAAGTCCGCGATGAAGGCGGGCGAGAAGGACAAGGTTCAGGCCTTGCGCCTGATCGTCGCCGATCTGCAACGCGCCGAGAAAGAGGGCGGCAGCGACGAGATCACGGTTCTCCAGTCGGCGCGTAAGAAGCGCCTCGAATCCGCGAAGGCCTTTCGCGACGGCGGCCGTGACGAGGCGGCCGACCAAGAGGAGTCTGAGGCGGCGATGATCGAGGTCTATCTGCCTGCCCAGATAAGCGATGACGAACTCGCCGGCATCGTCGCCGACGCGATCGAGCAGACCGGAGCCGCATCCCCGGCCGACATGGGCAAAGTGATGGGCGCTGTGATGCCCAAGGTCAAAGGCCAGGCCGACGGCAACCGTGTGCAGTCCGCCGTTAAGGAGCGCCTGCTGTCTTGACTCGCACTGCGATCGAACTCGAGAACACCGTCGCCGCCGAACTGGCAGGCACTCAGGATGCCGTGCTCAAGACGCTCGAGGATCACCTTGACTGTGCGGTTCATCTGCGCGGCAATGTTCTGACACTTGAAGGCGACGACATCGACGTCGAAGCCGCCCGCGGCGTGGTCGAGGAGCTCGCCGAGCTGATCGAGAACGGCCACGAGATCGCGCCGGGCACGATCAACGTCGTCGCCACCGCTCTCGACAACCATCAGAACGCCGCGGATGTGCTTGAGGACATCGTCTGGCGACACCGCAACAAGAAGGTCGCACCGAAGACACTCAACCAGAAGAAGTACGTCGACGCGATCCGCAGTCAGACCGTGACCTTTGGTGTCGGTCCGGCCGGCACCGGCAAGACCTATCTGGCGATCGCGATGGCCGCACAAGCGCTCTCGAGCCGGAAGGTCAGCCGCATCATTCTCACCCGCCCGGCAGTCGAAGCCGGCGAGCGACTCGGATTTTTGCCCGGCGACCTGATGGCAAAGGTCGATCCGTACCTGCGTCCGCTGTTCGACGCGCTCTACGACATGCTCGAACCGGAGCGCGTCGAGGCGTACCTGCAGGGCGGCGCGATCGAAGTCGCTCCACTCGCGTTCATGCGCGGCCGCACCCTCAACGACAGCTTCGTGATCCTCGATGAGGCGCAGAACACTTCGCCAGAGCAGATGAAGATGTTTCTCACGCGGCTCGGCTTTGGTTCGCAGGTCGTAGTTACGGGCGACGTCACGCAGATCGACCTCCCGAAGGGGGAGCGCAGCGGGCTGATCGAGGTCGGGCAGGTGCTCAACGACATCGATGACATCGCCTTCATTCGCTTCGGCGACGAGGATGTCGTCCGCCACAAGCTTGTCCAGAAGATCGTCACGGCGTACGCAGAGCACTCCGAAGATCTTGAGCTCCAGCGCAAATCCCGCCGTAAGCCCGGCGGTGCCGGTCGGCGCAACGACACGGGTCAATGAGTTCCGCGGGCGCTCACGATGACGCCCTCGAGATCGATCTGGTCGGGAGCGAGGATCAATCACTGCGCGCGGCGGCGGCCGTGACGCTCGAACGGCTCGGCGTGGTCGCCGGACACGTTGCGATCGAGATCGTCGACGCCGACCGCATCCAGGAGCTCAATCGAGATCACCGCGATAAAGACTCACCGACCGACGTCCTCAGCTTTCCTGTTGACGGGGAGAACATCCCAGTGGTCGGCGCCCCGTCCCCACAGCTCGCCGGACCGGTTGAACTGGGCGACGTCGTGATCTGCCCTGCGCATACTGCAGACATGGTTGAGGCAACGGTGCACGGCGTACTTCATCTCTGCGGCTACGACCACGAAACCGACGACGGAGAGATGCTCGAGCTGCAGGACGAGATCGTTAACGGGATCGAGGCGGCCTGATGGAGCTTCATGATCCGGGCCCGCTTGAGTCGTTCGCCGGGATGGGCACACACTCGGGGATGGTCGCGATCGCGGGCCGTCCGAACGCCGGCAAGTCGACGCTCGTCAACGGCATCGTCGGTGAAAAGGTCGCGATCGTGTCCGACAAGCCGCAGACCACCAGACGTGAGGTGCGCGGAGTACTGACGCGGCGAGACTCACAACTGGTCTTGGTCGACCTGCCTGGCAGTCAGCGCCCGCGTGACGTGATGACCGAGCGAATGCAGAGGCGCGTGATTTCTTCGGTCGAAGACTGTGACGCAGCGCTGTTCGTGATTAATGGCGAGCAGCGATCCGGCGGCGGCGATCACTACCTCGCCGAGCTGCTGAAGAACGCGAAGGTGCCCGTGATCACTGCAGTCAACAAGATCGACCTGCTCGACAAGGGTCGTACCGCCCAGGCGCTGCTCGACGCAGCGGAGTTCGCGCCAGGCGAGCTTTATCCGGTCTCGGCACGCACCGGCGAGGGTGTTCTCGCTTTGGTCGAAGCGATGATCGAGCTGCTGCCTCCCGGGCCGTTTCTGTTTCCGCCGGACGACGCGACCGACCAGCCGATTGAGGTGCGGATTGCGGAGTTGATTCGCGAACAGGCTTTGTTGCGTACGCGTGACGAGCTGCCGCACGCGATCGAGGTCCGCGTCGATCAGATCGAGCGCGTCGAACCTGCCGACGACAGCGGCACGATCACCTACGTCCACGCAAATCTCTGGGTCGAGACCGACTCGCAGAAGGGGATCGTGATCGGCAAAGGTGGCAAGATGATCAAAGCGATCGGCGCGAACGCGCGACCGGCACTCGAAGAGTTGCTCGAATCGCATGTTCATCTCGAACTTCGCGCGTCGGTACGCAAAGGCTGGCGGCGTGACGATGGCCTGCTCGACCGCCTGGGAATCGGCTGATCGACATCCGTCGGGCGCACCTCGCGTGATCGCCACGACGCATGTAATACTGCCTCGCTGATGGCCGACGCGGAACTTCTCTTCAGACCGGCCCACGAACTGGCGGCGATGATCCGTTCCGGCGAGATCAGCTCGCGCGAATTGACTGAGCTTTCACTGCGGCGCGCGGAGGAGCTCGAGCCGAAGCTCGGCGCCTTTACGGTGATCGATGCCGAGCGTGCACTCGCCGTCGCCGATGCCGTGAGGCCCGGCGACGAGCGTCCGTTCGCCGGCGTGCCGAGCGTGATCAAGGACATCGGGGTGATGTTCGCCGACTACCCGTTCACCGCCGGTTCGGAGATCTTTGGCGACTTCACACCGACCTTCGACTCGCATGTCGTCACCCAGTTGAAAGAGGCTGGGTTCGTGTTCATCGGCAAAACGAAGACGCCCGAGATGGGATTGATGCCCGTGACCGAGCCGCTGCGTTATGGCCCGGCCCGCAACCCCTACAACACCGACCACACGCCCGGTGGATCTTCCGGCGGCAGTGCGGCTGCGACGGCGGCCGGCATCGTGCCTCTGGCACACGGCAACGACGGTGGCGGATCGCTACGCATTCCCGGTGCTTGCTGCGGGTTGATCGGCTTCAAGGCGACGCGCAACCGCTCCAGCAGCGCACCGCTGCAGTCGGAGTCGCCGCTCAACGTGGAGGGAATGCTCGCCCGCAGTGTGCTTGATGTGGCGTCAACACTGGACCTGATTTCGGGCTACGTTCCCGGCGACTCAAACTGGGCGCCACCACCGGCGACACCGTTTGCTGAGGCCGTTGGCCGCGATCCGGGCCGGCTGAAAATCGGCTTCACGGTGACGCCGCCGGTCGATGTTCCTGTCGACCCGGTCTACGCCGCGCAGGTTCACGAAGCGGCCGCACTGCTGGAGTCGCTCGGCCACGAGGTCGAGCCGGTGGATGTGCCGTGGAGCAACCCGGAGATGGTGATCTCATTCACGAAGATCTTCGCCGTCTGGACGTCGATGCTGACGTCGTTCGGCGCCGCCGTCACGGGGCGCGAGGTGACCGAAGATCTGCTCGAACCGCTGACGTGGGAGATGTGGCAGATGGCGCAGGACATCAGCGCGCGCGACTGGCTGATGCTCAACACCACTACTCAGGCGTTCATGCGAAACGTGATCG